>JAJXXN010000231.1 GCA_021781075.1 Acidobacteriota bacterium
TGAATTGTATTCAATGGAACGCATTTTATGCTGTTGAGTGCCCGCAGATTGATTTCCACATTGAGGGGCCGTAATCCACGCGCGCGTGGCGGGCGTGGGCTGCGTTAGGCTGGGAGGCATGGCAGAGTGCAAGATGTGCGGCGGGGTGGGGCTGGTGCGGGTGATGACCGACGAGGGTGCGTGGGCCTCGCGGGCCTGCGAGTGCCAGGAGACGCAGAAGGAGGAGCGGCGCCTGAAGGCGGCGGAGATTCCTGAGCGGTATAGGCATTGCTCGTTGGACAGCTATGACCCGCATTACACGGGCGCGGACGCGGCGCTGGGGCGGGCGCTTTTGACGGCGCGACGGTTTGTGGAGGATTACCCGGTGAACACGGGCGGGATCGGGCTTTTGTTTGTGGGCTCGATTGGCGTGGGGAAGACGCATTTGGCGGTGGGCGTGCTGAAGCGGCTGGTTGCCGAACGCGGGGCGCGGGGATTGTTTGTGGATTATCGCGAGCTGCTGAAGTCAATCCAGAACAGCTATAACGCGCAGGTGCATGTGACGGAGCTGGAGCTGCTGAGGCCTGTGTTTGCGGCCGAGGTTCTGGTGATTGACGACCTGGGCGCGCAGAAGCCGAATGAGTGGGTGTGGGACACGGTGGCGCTGATTTTGAACTCGCGGTACAACGACAAGCTGACGACGATTCTGACGACGAATTACCAGAACCTTCCGGCGGGCGGCGGGGCAGGCAGCGAAGTGGAGCGGGCGGCGCGGGAGCAGACGCTGGGCGACCGGATTGGCGACCGGATGTGTTCGCGGCTCCAGGAGATGTGCCAGATTGTGGAGATGACGGGCAAGGATTTCCGTCAGTCGGTAAAGCGGGCGCGGTTTGGGTGAAGGCGGGGAGCAGGGACTGGGGATGGGAATGAAGAGCTCACTGAATTCTTGGATGCGAGAAAAGTGAGTATGGGGGCCAATTTGAAAAAGCTTCTTGAATCCGGGGCGATCATTGCGTGGATTGTGCTGCTCTACCTGGTGGTGGGCGCGTTGTATGGTGCGAACAAACTGCCGGCGAGAATTCCCACGCACTTTGGGATGGATGGAAAGCCAAATGGCTGGGGCGGTCCGGAAAGTTTGTGGCTGTTGCCGGCAGTGGGGACGTTGCTTGCGCTGCTGATGACGGTCGTCTCGCGCCATCCGCAGAGCTTCAATTACCCGGTGCGAGTGACGCGGGAGAACCGCGCACGGTTGGAGGGGCTGGCGCTGGAGATGATTGCCTGGCTCAGGCTGGAGGTGCTTTGCCTTTTTGCGTGGATTGAGTGGGCGACGATTGAGATGGCGCGCCAAGGGAAGGCGGCATTTCCGCCGCATTCCTTCCTTTTCGCGATCCTGCCGGTGTTGGCAACCATAGTGGCGTACATGGCGCGGATGGCGCGGGCGCGGTGAGTCAGAGGCCGAGCAGGGCGCCGAGCACGATGGCGATGACGGCGATGATGCAGAGTTGGTAGATGAGTTCGGCGCGCTTCTCCTGCCAGGCGAAGCGGAACTCCTCAAGTAGAGATGCCTTGCTGTGGATGTACATGATGGCCTCATCGGCAAGCCGGCCCGGCGGCGCGAGGGCAGGCGGTGGATGCGGCGCACCCTTTGGTAACGGTGTAGAATTTTTTGCACGTGGGGGAAAGCACGATGAGCTGGATGAGAGCGGGAGAAAAGAGCGAGGGCGGCATCAATCGCGTGGCCTTGGTTGGCGCCCTGGTGGCGGTCTTTGCCGGGGTTTTTGTGGTTCTGGTTGCGGTGAACCACGCGCGGCATGGCACGGGGATTGCGCCGGTGAATGCAGCGCAGGATGCGTATGCGCCGAAGCTGCCGATCACAAGCCTGAAGATGAGCGAAGCGGGAAACATGGCCGGCGGCAAGGAGACGTACATTGAGGGCCAGATAACCAACAACGGGGGTGCGACGGTGACGGGCGCGACGGCGCAGGTGCTGTTCCGCAATTCCGCGCACGAGGTGGTGCGCAATGAGAGCGTGCCGGTGCGGCTGATACGCACGCGGACGCCCTACACCGACATTCAGGAGATCAGCGCGGCGCCGATCAAGCCGGGTGAGACACGCGAGTTTCAATTGATCGTGGAGCAGGATATCCCGGAGTGGAACGGGGAGTACCCGGAGGTGAAGTTGATCAAGGTGGAGACGAAGTAGGGACCAGGTGACGGAGGCGCGGAAAAAAGCGCGCAAGTTCAACCATCGGGAGCGTACACCATATATGGAGGCAGCGTGATGCGGGCGAGAATTGCATGGATGGGGTTGTTGGCGGTGGCCGCGGTGGCAGGCTTGGTTGGATGGAAGTGCGTGGGCGTGGGAGCGGCGCAAAGTGAGGAGGCGCCGAAGCCGAAGTTGAGCAAGGCGCCGCTTTCAGAGGAGCGCGTGGCGGTGTACCACGATTTTGTGGCGGCGTGGATGGGGCGGGACAGCCATCAACTGAACCTGTCGCAGCAAACGATGCCGCTCGAAAAGGACTGGGCGGGCGACCCGGAGGGCTGCCGCGCGGGACTGGATATTGAGCCGATGGCGGCGGATGAGGTCCATGAGTTT
>JAJXXN010000044.1 GCA_021781075.1 Acidobacteriota bacterium
TTCCTCGCCCCCAGCGCCTCGGTCTGGTCCTTCAATATATCGCCTGCGCTGCGCGTCATCCCCGTGTAAAACATCATCAGGTTTTCCTGCAACCGCGCCGTCAATCCATGTTTCACAATCAGCGGCTCCACCGCCACCGATCCGTCTGGGTTGAAGCGGTACATGCGCAGGTCGCCAAAGGCCGCCGCATACTGGTCCTGCTTGCCAATCGGGTCGCCGCACCGGTTGATCTCAATCTCGCAGGCCTCTTCCGCAAGCCGCTGTGGCGAGGCGTGCCGGCCAAGGTAGGCATACAGCCCATTCAGCAATCCCACCGTGAATGAACTCGACGACCCCAGCCCGCTGCCCTTCGACGGGATGTCGGCGTGCGACGTGATCTCTATCCCGCTGCGGATTGAAAGCATCTCCAGGCAATTGCGGACTATGGGGTGCTGGATATCCCCAACCCGCTCCACCTCTTCGGTCTTCGAGTAGCCAATCCGGATGTGCTCGTCGAACTTCCGCTGCAGCGTCAAATAAACATATTTGTCTATCGTGATGCTCACCACCGCCCCGCCGTGCTCGCGGTAGTAGCTGGCAATGTCGCTGCCGCCCCCGGCAAAGCTCAGACGGCATGGTGTCTTGCTGATGATCATGGCGACTTAACCCGCAACCCCGGTGAGGCTCATCTTCAGGTCCACGACCGCGTGGATCAGCGCCGTGTGCGCCACTTCCACCAACCCGTAATCCTTCACCCCGACGTGAAAATTCACATCGCCCAGCCGGCGCAGCTTGTTCTCCGCGCTGAAGCCGCTCATCGTCACCACGCCGCAGCCAATCTTGCGCGCCGCCTCAACCGCCAGCAAAATATTCGCCGAGTTGCCCGAGCTTGAAATCGCCACCAGCAAATCCCCGCGCCGCGCATGGAACTCCATCTGCTTGGCAAAGACGTGCTCAAACCCGAAGTCGTTGCCCAGGCACGTCAGCGCCGCCCCGTCGTTGAAGCAAAGCGCCGGCATGGCGCCGTTCTTGCTGAAGTCGTTGGCCATGTGGCTCGCAATTCCCGCCGAGCCGCCGTTGCCGATGAAAAAAATATGCCCGCCGCGCGAGGTCGTCTCCAGCGCGCGCGCCAGGGTCGCATCATACGCGGCTTCACGCGTCATCTCCGCGCCGGCAGCGTCCGTGCACGCAACCGTGCGGATCGCCTCGCCCAGTCCCTCAAAAAAACTTGTTGTGCGGTGTTGCAAACCCGTCCTCCAGCCGCGCGCAAACGCACTCCGGCCCGTCTTTCAGTATATCGTGCCGTCAATCCCGACCTGCCGCACTCCACCCCATGCGGGGCTCCGGGTTCAGTTATAAATACTTGCCCCACTTAAAATTCGCCATCACCGTTTCTTCCGCTTCGCCGCCTTCTCGACCCGCATCGTCTGCTCAATCACCGGCCTCGCCACCGCGCGGGCCTCGGGCCTCCGTATCGGCACAATCGCCGCCGTCTGCCCGGCCAGCCCTTGTGCCTGATGCATCCGCGAGAGCATCTCCGTCCGCACATACTCCACAAAGCTCTGCATCTGCCTGTTCATCTCCTCCATCCGTTCCCGCATCTGCAGGATGATAGCCATCCCCGCGATGTTCACGCCCAGGTCCCGCGCCAGGTTCAGGATGAACTCCAGCCGCTCCAGGTCCTCGTCCGTGTAGAGCCGCGTGTTGCCCTCGGTGCGCGACGGCTTCAGCAGCCCCTCGCGCTCATAGAGCCTGAGCGTCTGCGGATGGATCTCATACATCTCCGCCACCGCCGAGATCATGTACGCGCCTTTGGATTTTCTCTTCGCCGCCAAGCTACACCTTCCCAAACAGCTCCACCCGCGGGTCCTGCGGGTTCAACTTCGCAAACTCCCGCATGATCTCGCGGCTGCGTTCATCGTTCAACACCGGCACAACCACTTCCACCGTCACAATCTGGTCGCCGCGCACACTCGCGTTCTGCGCATTCTCCACCCCGCGCTCGCGCATGCGCAGCTTTTGCCCGCCCTGCGTCCCCGGCGGAATCTTCAACTGCGCCCGCCCCTCAATCGTCGGCACATCCACCTTGGCGCCCAGCGTCGCCTCGGCTATCGTCACCGGGACCTTCAAATGAATATCGTCGCCCACGCGCGTAAATAACGGGTGCGTCCCCGTGCGCACAATCACATACAAATCCCCCGCCGCGCCGCCACGCACCCCGCCGTTGCCCTTGCCCTGGATGCGGATCCGCTGCCCGTCGCGCGTGCCGGCCTTGATGCGAAACTCGACCGTCTCGCTCCGCCCCACCAGCCCCTCGCCGTGGCAGGTCGCGCAACTCGACGTAACGCGCCCCGTCCCGTTGCACCGCGGGCAGGGAATGTTGAACTTCATCCGCCCGCCCATCTGTGTCACCTGCCCCGTGCCGTTGCACTCCTCGCACTGCCTCGGAACTCCCGTCTGCGCCTGCCCGTGGCAGGTCGGGCACGTTTCCTGCCGGTGCACCGTCAGCCGCGCCTGCCCGCCCCGCACCCCGGTCCAAAAATCCACCGTCGCCTGATACTCCAGGTCCGTCCCCTGCTGCGGACCGCGTGGGCGCGCCTGTTGCTGCGCCTCGGCCCCGCTGAATATCCCGCTGAAAATATCCTTGAAGCTCGACCAACTCGAGCCTCCCGCACTCCCAGCCCCCGGCTGAAAGCCTGAAAAATCAAAGCCGCCAAAATCCACCGGCCGCTGCCCGCCCTGCTGCCGCGCATACGCCTCGGCTTGTGCCGGGTCAATCTGGTCCGAGTAGAAGCCCACCTGGTCATAGATGCGCCGCTTCTTCTCGTCGCTCAGGACATCGTTGGCCTCGCTCAACTCCTTGAACTTCTCCTCGGCCTTCTTGTCGCCGGGGTTCACGTCCGGGTGGTATTTGCGCGCAAGCTTGCGGAAGGCCTTCCGGATCTCCTCCGCCGTCGCCGTCTTCTTCACGCCGAGTATCGCGTAATAGTCCTTCGTCTGGGTCGCCATGGTTGCTTGATGATTATCTTAGCGCGTTCCGCGCAGATTTACGTGCCCCCCCCACCGCTTGTATGCAAGTTGAGTGCCTGGTTTGCCCCCTGACCCATCTTCGGTTTTCTCATAAAAACAACACGACACGACTCGTCATTCGCGCTTTTGCAATATAAATTGACCCCGGGCGTTTAAACCCCGCCCTCAAATATCTTCTTCGACAAATACCGCTCCGCCGAGTCTGGAATAATCGTCGCCACGCGCTTGCCCACGCCCCGCTCCGCAGCCACTGCCACAGCTGCAAATATCGCCGCGCCCGAGCTTGACCCGCCCACCAGCCCTTCCTCCGACGCCAGCCGCTTCACCATCCCGAACGCGTCCTCATCCCGCACCATCACAATCCGGTCGCACACATCCCGGTGGAAAGTCCCCGGCACAAAACTTGCGCCAATCCCCTCCACACGGTGCTTGCCTGGCGTGCCGCCCTGCAAAATCGACCCCTGCGACTCCACCGCCACCGTCAGCACACGCGGGTTCTTCTCCTTCAAAAACCGCGCAATCCCGCTGAAGGTCCCGCCCGAGCCGACTCCGGCCACAAACGCGTCCACACGGCCCTCCATCTGCTCCCAAATTTCAACCGCCGTCGTGTCGTGGTGGTATTGCGGGTTCGCCTGGTTTGAAAATTGCAATGCCGTGTAGGAACCTGGTATCGCCCGGCCCGCCGCCTCCGCTGCGCGAATCGCCCCCGCCATGCCCTCGGCCTCCGGCGTCCGCGTCACCTCCGCGCCAAACCCCCGCATCAGGATGCACTTTTCCTCGGCAAAGCCCTCCGGCACAAACAGCTTCACCTTGTAGCCGCGGTTGACGCCAATCAGCGCCAGGCCCACGCCCGTGTTGCCGGCCGTGGCCTCCAGGATTGTCGCGCCCGGCTTCAGCAGCCCGCGCGCCTCGGCATCCAGGATCATGCCCAGCGCCGCGCGGTCTTTGATGCTGCCGCCGGGGTTCAAAAACTCCAGCTTGGCAAAGATCGCCGCAGAGTGCGGCTGCGCTACTCGGCCAAGTTCAAGCATCGGGGTTGAGCCAACGAGCGATGTGATATCGCGCGATACACGGAGCGGGGATTCACTGGTCATCATACCGCCAAACAGTGTACACGGGCGGGGGCGGCTCAGGCCTTGTTGATTGGTTGGATTTTTATTCCGCCGCGCCCATGGTCTTTTTCCGATGCGCCGGCACGGGGTAATAACCCGTCCGCGTCCGCACCGTCAGTTTGCGCAACCCGCTGCGCGCCTCCACGCCAATCACGCGAAATCCCGGCACGCTGGAAGGTTTTGTCGAGTGGTACCCGATCGTATATTGGTTGCGGATATCGCGCGCCACCTCCGCCGCAATCTGGTCCACCTCTTCCATCGACTTCGGGAAATACGCCACGCCGCCAGTTTCGGCTGAAAGAATTTCCAGCGCGCGTTGCGCATGGTGTATCTCCGTGCGGCTCATCTCATCGCCAAACAGCAACCCAATGGAATAAATAACCGGGCCCGAGAGCTGTTGCACACGCCGGATCGCCTGCTCCAGGTTCAACTGCGACGCGTTGTCCTCCCCGTCCGTGATCAGGATGATCACCTGCTTGCCGCGCTTGGCATCGATCGCCAGCTTGTCCGCAGAGGCCACCACCGCGTCATACAGTGCCGTGCCCCCGTGCGCGTCAATGTGCGAGAGTCCTTCGCGCAGTTGGTTCACGTCCGAGGTGAAATCCTGGTCAATGAACGCCTCATCGGCAAAATTCACAATAAACGCCTCGTCGTCGGGATTCGAGGCCAGCACAAGGTCCAGCGCGCTCTTGTTCACCGCCGGTCGTTTTCGCATCATCGATCCCGAGTTGTCCACCACGATTCCCATCGAAACAGGCACATCGGCGTGCTGAAAGCTCTGGATTCTTTGCTCAACGTGGTCCTCGAATACACGGAAGTTTTCCTTCTTCAGGTCAGGGACATTCTTGTTGCCCTCCAGCACGGTGACGTTCAGCACCACCTCTTCCACGTCCTGCTCCAGCACATACCCGCCGCCCTGGCCCTGGATCTCGCCCCCCGGCTGGCCCGTTGCCTCCCCGTCCGGCGAGCGCACCGGGTCCGCGTCCGCGCCCGGCCACGCCGGCTGCTGCGGCTGTTGCGGTTGTTGCGCGCGCATCATCGGCGCCGCCGCCCACAACAGGGCAACGAACAACACGCCGATGGAAAGCCTGGATGGGGGGCGAGGCATCATCTCTTCTATCTATTAACTCTACGCCATTGGCCAGCGCGCCGACTTCGCTGCCACGATCAGTGCCCGCGCCCCTGATTTTTTGCTGCGATACAATCTATCCATGGGCTCGCCGCGCCTCTTGCGCGACCCCGCACCATTCCTTCGATCGGAGCAACACAACCCAGCATGGCCCGCATCTTCCCATTCCGCGCATGGCGTTATAACCTCGGCAAGGTCAAACTACAGGACGTCGCCACACAGCCTTACGACAAAATCTCGCCCGCCATGCAGCAGGCATACTACGAGCGCAGCCCCTACAATCTCGTCCGCATCATCCTCGGCCTGCCCGAGCTCTTCGACGCCGAGCGCGGCGAAAGCGTCTACTCCCGCGCCGCCGCCCACTTCAACCAGTGGCGCAAGGATGGCGTCCTCATGCAGGAGAAGGACCCCTGCGTCTTCGCCTACTCGCAGCGCTTCACCGTGCCCGGCACGGCCATCGTCAAGGAGCGCCGTGGTTTCATCGCCCTCGGCCAGCTCCACGACTACGCAGACAAGGTTGTCTTCCGCCACGAGCAGACCCTCTCCAAGCCCAAGGGCGACCGTCTCAACCTACTCAAGGCCACCCGCGCCCACTTCGGCCAGATCTTCATGCTCTACTCCGACCCCGCCGGCTCCATCGACCAGCTCCTCTTCGACTCAAGCACCGCGCCTGATGGCGAGGCCACGGACGAGTACGGCGTCCTCCACCGCTTCTGGCGCGTCAATGAGCCGGCCATCATCAACAAGCTCATCACCCAGATGGCCGACAAAAAACTCATCATCGCCGACGGACACCACCGCTACGAAACCGCCCTCAACTATTCAAAAGAGCACGACCCCGCAAATCACGCCGCTCACTCCGAGCGCAACTCCAACGAACTCCCTCAGCCGCAATGGCCCGAGGCCGCCGTCATGATGACCTTCGTCAACATGGACTCCGACGGCCTCCTCATCCTGCCCACGCATCGCGTCGTCCACTCGCTCGCCGGCTTCGATGCCGCAAAATTCCTCACTGCCGCCGGGGAATTTTTTGCAATACAAAATCTCGAAGCCGCCGATGCCGCAACCCATCTCGACCAGTTGGCTAAAGAGAAGGGAACCGCCTTCATCGCAGTCACGCGGAATGCCGCTCATCTTCTGCGTTCCAAAAACTCTGAGGTCGACAAGCTGCTCGCCGACCTGCCACCCCGCCAGCGCAACCTCGACCTCACCCACCTCCACTCCATCCTCCTCGACCGCATCCTCGGCCTCGACGCCGAAAAGGTCCGTGAGCAAACCAACATCCGCTACCTGCGCGACGCCGTTGAGGCCGTTGACCAGCCACGCCGCGGCGAAGCGGACATCACCTTCCTCACCAACCCCGTCTCCATGGAGCAACTCCGCGAAGTCGCCTTCGCCGGCGAAGTGATGCCGCAAAAATCCACCGACTTCTTCCCCAAGCTCTTGAGTGGCCTCGCCATCTATGCGCTGGATTAGAAAACCCGACAGCCGGTTGCTGCTCGTCCTTTGCGTCGCGTTGCATCCTGTTGCAAAGCCACATGCGCAATCACCGCAGGCTCCTCCTGCACCCGCCCCGCACTTCCTCGTCCTCATCGACGCGGCCCACGGCGGCAACGACCCCGGCGCGCGCATCGACTCTTCCACCATCGAGAAAAACATCAACCTCGCCCTCAGCGTCCGCCTGCGTTCGCTCCTCGCCGCGCGCGGAATTGAGGTCGCCACCACCCGCGAGGCCGACAAGGACCTTGACGCCAATCAGCGCGCCGAGCTCGCCAACCGCGCCGCGCCATCCGCCTGCATCATCCTCCATGCCACCGCCTCCGGCACCGGCATCCATCTTTTTCTCTCCTCCCTCTCACCGGCGCAGGCCCCGGCGCTCGCCTCCTGGAAATCCGCGCAGGCGCCCTTCATCCGCCAAAGCGCCTCCCTCGCCGCCACGGTCAACAGCGCTCTGCGGCAGGCTGCCATTCCCGTCACCCTCGCCCGCACCAGTTTGCCCGGCCTGGACAGCATGGCCTGCCCGGCCATCGCCGTCGAGCTTGCCACCCCGGCTGCCGAAGAAGGCAAGTCGGCGCCCGCGCTCACTGACCCGGATTATCAGGCGCATATCACAGACCTTCTTGCCACCGCCCTCATCACCTGGCGCGCGGAGGCACATCGCCCATGATTCCCCGCCACCAGAAAATCCTCTTCGCCGTCCTGCTGATCGCCACCATCGGCTTGGGATTTCTCGTCTGGAGGCTTCGGCGAAACGACCACGACCGCCTGCTCCGCGGTGAAGATTCTGCCCCCACCAAAGCTCCCGCCGTTGCCCCCGCCGAAACCGCCACCCTCTTTGTCGCCAATGATCAGGACGGCAGCCTCAGCCCAGAGCAGTTCTCCCTCCCGCTCCCAGCCGACAACTCCGCCCGCGCACACGCGCTCCTCAACAAGCTCCTTGAGATTTACTCCGCCGCCGACAGCACGCACCCCGTCCCCGCATCCGTCCCCGCCGTCCTTAACGTCTTCCTCATGCCCCAGCCCGGCGCGCCACAGGACAAAAACAAATCCGCCGACTCCGGCCCACTCCTCGCTGTCATCAACCTCACCGCCGCCTTCGCCAACAACCATCCCTCGGGCATTGAGCCCGAGATGCTCACTCTCAACTCCATCGGCGCCACTCTCCACGCCAACATCCCACGCATTGCTGAAATCCGCTACCTGGTTGATGGTGAGGCGCGCCCCACATTGGCCGGCCACGCAGACCTCACACAAACCTACCTCACCGCGCAATTCGACGAGCCCGGCGAATCCTCCAAATCCTCGCCCAAATCTCCATCCAAAAACACCCATAAACCTGCAAACCCAAGCACCAAATCCAAAACCGCAACCAGGACAAGAAGAAAGACCAGGCGATGAACTCCCAATCCGGCAAAACCATCGGCGTCTTTGATTCCGGCTTCGGCGGCCTCACCGTCCTCCACGCCCTTCTCGCCGCCCACAATCCCGTCTCCCGTTACGCTTTCCTCGGTGATTCTGCCCGCCTCCCCTACGGCTCCAAATCGCGGCGCACCATCGCCCGTTACGCCGTTGAAAGCGCGCGCTACCTTGTCGAGAGGCAAAACGCCGGCTTCCTCGTCATAGCCTGCAACACCGCCAGCGCCCTGGCCCTTGACGCCATCACCGCGGCCGTCCCTGTCCCCGTCCTGGGCGTTATCACCCCCGGCGCGGAGGCCGCCAAAGCCGCCAGCCGCACCGGAGATGTGCTCGTCATCGCCACCGATGCCACAGTGCAAAGCCGCGCCTACTCCGCCGCGCTCGCCGCCCACGGCCTCCGCGCCCTTGAAAAAGCCTGCCCCCTGCTCGTCCCACTCGTCGAAGAGGGCTGGACCAGCCACCCCGTCACCCGCGAGATCATTCGCATCTATCTCGATGAACTGCTCGCGCACGCCTCATCCATCGGCATGAAGCCCGACACGCTCCTCCTCGGCTGCACACACTACCCACTCATCCGCCCCCTCATCGAACAGGCCGTCCCCGCCGGCATCCGCGTCATCGACTCCGCCGAGGCCACCGCCGCCGCCGTCGCCGCGCGCTTCCACAATCGCCAATCCAGTGAACCCACCGAACTGCGCTTCTTCGCCACCGACTCCGTCGAAAAATTCGAACGCCTCGGCTCGCGCTTCCTCGGCAAACCCACCGGCCCCGTCACCCTCGTCGATCTCGACGGATGATACCGTGCAATTCCACCCCCGGCTGCTCGCTGTGCGCCGCTAGCTGCCGGCTGTTATCCTGATTTCTGACAGCTTTGCGGCACTGCTTGTATGGAGGATCTTCGCACGATGTTCAATCTGGATGGGAAAGTCGCTGTTATCTTCGGTTTGGCCAACAAACGCTCCATCGCCTGGGGCATCGCGCAGCGCCTCCACCAGGCCGGCGCGCAGCTCGCCATCGGCTACCAGAACGAGCGCATGAAGGCCGAAGCCGAGGACCTCATCGCCGAACTGCCCGGCGCGCATGGTTTCCAGTGCGACCTCTCCAACGACGACGAAATTACCACCGTTTTCGCCGACCTCGCTAAACGCTTCCCCAAAATCGACGTGCTGGTCCACGCCGTCGCCTTCGCTCCCGCCTCCGAGCTCCGCGGCGATTTCCTCAACACCACCCGCGAGGGCTTCCGTGTCGCCATGGACGTCAGCGTCTACACCCTCATCGCCGTCACCCGCGCCGCCGCGCCCCTCATGTCCGAGGGCGGCTCCATCATGACCATGAGCTACTACGCCGCCGAAAAAGTCGTCCCCAACTACAACGTCATGGCCATCGCCAAGGCCGGGCTAGAATCCACCGTTCGTTATCTCGCCTCGAACCTCGGCTCCAAAAACATCCGCGTCAATGCCATCTCCGCTGGCCCCATCAAAACCCTCGCCGCACGCGGCGTCGGCGACCTCTCCGAGATGATGAAGACCCACTCCGACCGCGCCCCGCTCCATCGCAACGTCGACCAGCTCGAAGTCGGCGGTCTCGCCCTCTTCCTCGCCTCCGATCTCTCCAGCGCCATCACCGGCGAAACCATCTACGTCGACTGCGGTTACAACATCATGGGCTTTTAAGACAACCATTCCACTAGCTTCAAAAGCGGCGCCCAAGGGCGCCGCTTTTCATTTTCCCCCCGCCACTCCATCATGTAACCTGTTTACCTGTTCACTTTCAACCATCGCCCGGAGGCCAACTTGTCCCTCTCTCGTATCCTCGCCATCACCACACTCCTCTCCACCTCTCTCGCACTCGCCGCCCAATCGTCCCAGCAACCCCAGACTGCTCAGCCAACCCAGCCGCTGCCGCTCTCCATTGAAAATCTCTACACGCCCACAGGCATCCTCGGCCGCATCCCCATGGGCTATCGTTGGTCCCCCGATTCAAAACACCTCACCCTCAGCAAGCAGGGCGACCTCCTCGAACTCGACCTCGCCACCGGCGCCTCCTCCGTCCTCGTCTCCAAGGACAAACTCGCCGCCCTCCACAACGCCGCCATCGACGAGAAAGACGCCGACCACCGCGCCCGCTACCAGATGGCCGACTACCTCTGGTCCCCCGACTCCTCCCAAATCCTCTTCGACTTCAACGGCGAACTCGCCCTCTACGACCTCAAATCACAATCCGCGCGCCTCGTCGCCCACGCCGCCGAGTCCGGCGACGACCCAAAATTCTCACCCAATGGCCGCTACGTCGCCTTCATCCGGGACCA
>JAJXXN010000065.1 GCA_021781075.1 Acidobacteriota bacterium
CTGTCTACCAGCAGGCTCTCACCGAACTTGCCTCCGGGCAAAAGCAATCCCATTGGATGTGGTTCATCTTTCCCCAGCTCAAAGGGCTTGGGCGCAGCGAAACCGCCGAATACTTTGGCATCTCCGGCCTCGACGAAGCACGCGCCTATCTCGAACACCCCACGCTCGGCCCGCGCCTCTATGAGTCCACCCGCGCCGCCTGCCGCTGCGGCATCCGCGACGCCGCCATCCTCTTCGGCTTCCCGGACAATTTCAAGTTCCGCTCCTCCATGACCCTCTTCGCCGAGGCCGCGCGCCACTCCACTCTGCCGGAGAAGAGAACCGCCGTCTTCACCCATGCGCTCAAAATCTTCTTCAACGGCGAACCGGACCTCGCCACTCTGCAACTCCTACGCCCCACTCGCTGAATTCTGCATCGTTTCCCGCCCGCCCCGCATCTGAGAAAATGATTGAAGATGGCTGTTTCCCATTTACCCATGCACAGGTTGCTTGCAGTTGCCGCACTCGCGCTCTGCACGCTTTCGCTCCACGCCCAGCAGGACGAGGAGATCGTAAGCCCGAGCGCGCCTAAAATTCCCCGCTACACCCTCGCCGCTCCTTACTTCGCCAATCACTCCTCCGCCGAAAACCCCTACTTCGGCAGCGTGACCACCAGCCCGGCCACCGATGCAACCATCCACCTCACCCTCGATGACGCCGTCCGCCGCGGGCTTGAGAACAACCTGGGCCTTCGCCAGGCCGAGGCCAATGAGCAGGCCGCGCGCGGCCAACGCGACCAGGCCATGCAGCTCTTCCTCCCCTACATTCACCTCGATGGCTCGCGCGCCTATCACGAGGTCAACCTTGCCGCATTTGGCTTTGGCCCGAGTGTGGTGGCCAAGCTCGGCCCGCTGCTACCCGGCGGCTTGCCCCCCAACATCAGCTTCATCACCAAGGCCAACGTCACTGAAGGCAGCATCAGCCTCAGAGAAACCATCTTCTCCGGCCCTGTCATTGACGTATTCAAGGCCGCAGGCGCATTGAGCAAAGTGGCTTATTACCAACGCATGACCGCGCGCGGCGAAGTCGTCCAGCAGGTGGCCACCGCTTACCTCCGCGCACTTGCCGACGAAAGCGAGCTCCGAAACGCCCGCTCCCTTGAAACAAGCAGCCGCCTCCTCTACGACCACGCCCACGAGCTGCACGCCGCCGGTGTCACCGCAAATCTCGACGAGCTGCGCGCCCACGTCGAGTGGCAATCCCAGCAGCAACGCGTTCTCGCCGCGGAAAACCAGCTTGATAAGGCCCTCATCCTGCTCAAGCGTGAGATCGGCCTCGCGCCCGGCCAGCCCATTCAACTCACCGACCCCACGCCTTACAGCGAACTCGCCGACGAAAACCTGCCTGAGCTGCGCGCCACCGCGTACCAGGATCGCCAGGACTTTCAGCGCCTCAAGGCGCAACTGCAGGAGGCGCGCGCCGCCCGCGCCGGTTACAGCCACCAGCGCTGGCCAACGCTCACCTTCCACGGCAACTACGCCGCCACCGCCGTCAACGGGGTCGGCACCCATGGCAACTTTGTCGCCATGGGCGAGCTGAGCCTCCCGGTCTTCCACGAGGCCTCACTGCGTGGTGATGTGGCAATTGCCGGCGCCGAAGAGCGCGCCACCGAAGCCCAGTTGGCCGACCTCACTGGCCGCATCGACCAGCAGGTCCGCTCCGCCAAGTTGGACGTCGAGGCCGCGCAAAAGCTCGTCGAGGTCGCCCGCTCCAATGTCGAGCTTGCCCGCCTGGCGCTTGACGACGAGACTGAGCGTTACAACGCCGGGGTGGATGAAAACCTTCCACTCGTGCAGGCGCAATCCTCGCTTGCCGACGCTGAAACCAGCCTCGTCGAAAGCGAACTCCAGTACAACCTCGCCAAGCTCGCCCTCGCCCGCTCCACCGGCGTCATCGAGCTGCAATACAAAAAATATTTGGGCGAGTGATTTACCCCTTGCTGCCAATAATTCTTCATTAGCGCATCATTTCTGGCGCCACAACCCCGGGCCGCAGCACCGAATTGATGGTCCGTAAAAGTTCGCCCGAGTCGTCGTTTTCATAACTCCAGAACATGACGCCGCCCAAATGATGCTCAAGCACGTAACGGCATTTGATCTTCAGCGATTCCGGGTCCTCGTAGCTGACAAATAGTTTTTTCTCCGCGTTGTAAAGCCACGGCGCCTTCGCCACATCGTCCCAGTAGCGCGTAAACCCGCCGTCCAGGCCATCGGCGCGGATTGCCGGGTAGGAAATCGAAATGTGCTCGGACTTTGTCCCCGGCTGGTAAAGTCCATGCCCCGCCGCCGGCACATTGGCCCATGCGTGCCCATAAAACGGGACTCCAAGCACTATTTTTTCCGCTGGAACGCCCGCCCGCAAAAACGCCTCCACCGATTGCGCGGCCGAAACCTTCTTCGGGTCGGCGGGATTCATGTAAAGCGGCGAATGGTGCCCGGTCGTTGCGCTGTCACCGGGCTCATAGTAGTCGTAAGCCATCAGGTTCACCGCATTCAGCGCAACGGCAACCTTCCCCATCTCCGTGTGCTCCAGGAACTCCTCATTCGCCCCGGCCGCAATGGTCAGCGCCCAGTGGCGATGCAGTTTTTTCTCCTCGCCGTCAAATCGCGCCCGCAACCCAACAAGCAGCGCCGTGAAATCCTGCTTGTCTTCCGCGCGAAATCTGTGGCCGGCCCCGGCAATCCCGGGATACTCCCAGTCAATATCCAACCCGTCCAAGTCGTAACGGCGCAGAAAATCGACGACGCTCGCAATGAACCTGCCACGCGAATCCGCTGTCAGCGCCACGTCGGAAAATTCACCCGACCCAAGCCATCCGCCCACTGAAACCAGCACCGTCAGCGACGGGTTCTCTTTGCGCAGGCCGGTCAAATAGGCAAGGTTCGCCGCATCATAAATCGACCCCTCAACCATTTCACCGTGGCGAATATTCGCAAAGGCGTAATTGACCCGGGTCATTGACAGTGCGTTCACTGAGCCGGGTTTCAGGGCCTGCCCGCGCGCAAAAACGTACCCGGCCACCACGGGCCTTTGCGCATGAACCACGGCAACAAAAAATATCAGCAACACGATTACGGCTTTTCTCACGCCTTGACCCCACTTCGCGTTTCCATCCGTCCAACTCTGATTCTTGCAGGTTGCATTCGCATCCTGCCACCGCTTGAGCATCTCCGCACCTCCATTGAGTGCGCCCAACTCCACATTGCGCTTCATCCAAACCCGGGCTTTAATATGGAACAAGCATGGCCCTCTCCATCCAATATCATGTCCTCCCCCCCGGCTCGCTCGCCCACGCCGCAGCCGAGCTTTTCACCTCCACCGTCGAGTCCGCCGTGGCCCTGCGCAAACGCGCCCGCGTCGCCGTCAGCGGAGGCTCTACCCCGCGCTCCATGTTCGCCGCGCTCGCCTCACCCACTCTTCCCTACCTCGCTCGAATTCCATGGGAATCGCTCGAACTTTTCTGGGTTGATGAGCGATGCGTCCCCCCCGCCGACCCCGAGAGCAATTTCAAAATGACCCGCGAAGCGCTGCTCGACCCGCTCAACCAAAACCTCGCCGCACTGGGTCGCGCCTTCCATCCCGCGCAAATTCACCGCATCGAGGCGGAGCTTCCGCCAGCCGAGGCGGCAGCACGTTACGAATCCGAACTTCGCAACACATTCCGCCTCGAGGGCGCCGAAACCCCGCGCTTCGACCTCATCGCGCTCGGCATGGGGCCCGACGGCCACACCGCGAGTATCTTCCCCGCCACCGAGGCAATTTACAACTTCACTGACCTTGTCACCGCCAACCCCGTCCCCCAGCATGCAACCACACGCATCACCCTCACCTGGCCTGTTATCAACCAGGCCTCGCGCGTTTTCTTCCTCATCGCCGGGGCAGACAAGGCTGCCACCGTGCGCCAGGTCTTCACCGGCCCGCGCAACCCCGACCTCTTCCCCGCCCAGCTCATCCGCCCCGCAAACGGTATACTGACCCTACTTCTCGACCAGGCCGCCGCCGCGGAACTCCCCGCAGCAGACGCCGCGGGATACGGCACACTGACACGAGAGTGAGGAAACCATGATTCTTGCAGGCGATGTTGGCGGCACCAAAGTCCACCTGGCTCTTTACGATTTCATCCATGGCACGCTCACCCACACGCGCGATGAAAAATTCCCGGCCAAGGACTACTCCGGCCTGGAGGAAATCGTCCGCGCCTTCATCGGCTCCGATTCCGTCTCCGCCGCCTGCTTTGGCGTGCCCGGCCCGGTGCGCGATGGCCGCCTCCGTCTTACCAACCTCCCCTGGGTCATTGACCGCATCGAGCTCGCCCACGCCCTCTCCATCCAGCACGTCTTCCTCATCAACGACCTCGAGGCCAACGGCTACGGCATCGCGGAGCTTGAGCCCCACCAGATCTTCACCCTCTCGGAAGGCGACCCCAGCCAGCTCGGCAACCGCGCCCTCATCGCCGCCGGCACCGGGCTTGGCGAGGGCATCCTCACCTGGAACGGCCACTACCACGTCCCCATGCCCAGCGAAGGCGGCCACTCCGACTACGCACCACGCAACGAGGATGAGATCGACCTCCTCCGCTTTCTCAAACAGAAATACCAGGGACGCATCAGCTTCGAGCGCGTCGTCAGCGGCATGGGCATCACCAACATTTATGAGTTTCTGCGCGACGTGCGCGGCCTCACCGAAAGCCACGAACTCGCAGCCCGCATGAAGGCCGAGGACCCCAACGCTGTCATCACCGAGCTCGCCTTGGCGGGCAAGGACGAACTCTGCGAAAAAACTCTCGACATGTTTGTCTCCGCCTACGGCGCCGAGGCCGGCAACCTCGCGCTCAAGGTTCTCTCCGTCGGCGGCCTCTACCTCGGCGGCGGCATTGCGCCGCGCATCCTCGAAAAACTAAAGGAAGGCGCCTTCATGAAGTCCTTCACCGACAAGGGCCGCCTCTCGCAGTTGCTCATCAACATGCCCGTGCGCGTCATCCTCGAAAGCCGTGCCGCGCTGCTTGGCGCAGCCGCCTACGCCGAGGCCCGCGCCGCGGAGATCAGCGGCACCAGCCCAAGGAACGCATCTAAGTTTTGACTGCTGCCTGCCTGCGCGCGGCGCGCAGGCAAAGCCGGCGGCAAGTGGTTACTGCTGCAGCACCACCTCGTCGCCTTCTTTCAGCCCGCTAACAATCTCGGTCAAATTGCCGTTTGAAAGCCCCACCTTCACCGCAACCTTCCGCTTGCCTTCCTTCTGGCTCTTGTCTGGAATCTCCACGCTGGCATTCTTCTGCACGTCATAAACCACCGCGCTCTCCGGCACCGTGAGCACGCCCTTGTGCTCGTCGAGCAAAATCTCCGCATTGGCCGTCATCAGCGCTTTCAATTCCCCGCCGGGGTTGTCAATCGACACCCGCACCTCGAAGGTGGTCACATTGTCCTTCTCCACCCCCATGGGGGAAATCTTCGTCACCTTGCCGTTGAAGACGCGGTCCCGAAAGCTCTCCACCTTGATGCGCGCCGGCTGCCCCATGTAGACGTGCGCAATGTCGGCCTCGTCCACCTTGCCCTGCACATAAACCTGGCTTGTGTCGCCCTCGGTCATGATCAGCGTCGCCGTCGAACCCAGCACCAGAATCGAACTCACCGCATCGCCCTTCTCCACGTCGCGCGACAGAATCACCCCGTCCATCGGCGCAGTAATCGTGGTGTAGCCCAGTTGCTCGGTCAACTGCTTCAGGCTCGCCTGGCTTTGCAACACCTGCGCCTTGGCCTGGCGCAACTTGGCCATGTCCACGCCAATCTGCGCCTTGGCGGAGTCGCGCCGCGTCAGCGCGGCCAGGTAATCCTTGTTGGCGTCGTTGAGCACCTGCACGCTTACAATCCCTTCCTTCTGCAGTGCGGTGTTGCGGTCCAGGGTGAGCTTGTACATGGGCAAATCCGGCGCCGCGGCATTCACCTTGTCCTGCTCCACGTTGGCTTCACAGGTTGCCACGTTGGCCTCTTGCGCGGCCAGTTGCGCGCGCTGCGCATCCACCTGCGCCGCAATCTCCACCTGGTCCAGTTGCGCCAGCGGCTGGCCCTTCTTCACCACGTTGTTGATGTCCACATAGAGCTTCTCCACAATGCCCGAGGCCTTGGATTTGACTTCGACCTTGGTGATGGGTTGAATCTTGCCAGTGGCAACCACGCTCCGCGCCACGTCGCCGCGCGTCACCTTGGCCAGTTTGTTGGGGTCAATTGCCGTTCCGCTGGATAGCCGCATGGCCGCCAAGCCCACTACCAGCAAAACCAACACCCCGCCCACACTGATCCAGACCCAGAACTTCGCGCTCTTGCCTCCTGCCACAAATGCCTCCTGCGTCGCGCCGAAAAGCACCGGCTCGTGGGCGCGCAAAATTAGTCTTGAAAATCTGTTGGCTGAACTTGACTGGCGCCTGACCATGCTGCACACGAACCACGCCGCCCGGGTAGCCCACAGATAACCTTACGCAGGCAAGCACCCATCGGTTCCAGCCTGTGCGCTGGCCGGGGCAAATGCAGGGAACCGGAAGCAATTCCGCAGCGTAATATGTTCTGGATGCCGACACTCGGCGTCCATTCAGCGATGCAGAATTTTTCCGACACTCTCGGCCAGGTCTTCCGCTCCATGCTGGCGAACAAGCTGCGCACCTTCCTCACCATGTTCGGCATTGCGTGGGGGGTTGGCTCGTTGTTGGTCCTCGTCGGCCTCGGCGAGGGCTTCCGCTCCGGCCAGCATCGCAACCTGGCCACCTTTGGCAACGATGTCGTGATGATGTGGAACGGCACAATCCCCACCGTCGCCAACCAGCACACAGGCATGAGGCCCTACCAGCTTACGCTCCGTGACGAAGCCGACCTGCGCGCCCTGCCCCAGTTGCGCGCCGTCACCGCCATGCTCAACCGCAACGACCTCTACACTGTCAGCGCCTTCTCCAACACCTCCGGCCAGGTCATGGGTGTCGAGCCGAACTACCCCGCCATCCGCTTCATACCCATGGAGGATGGCCGCTTCATCAACGCCAATGACCTGGCTGAACACCGCCGCGTCGTCGTCCTCGGGCTCAAGTCAGCCCAGTTGCTCTTTCCCGGCCGCCCCAGCCTCGGTGAAACCATCACCATCAACGACATTTCATTCACCATCATCGGCAAGGTCGGCTCCATCTCTCGCGGAAACAACGACAGCGACAATCAAAAGATCTACATTCCCCTCACCGCCATGCAGGAGCTCTTCCCGATGAAGGGCGAAAACATCGCGCAAGACGCCGTCTCTTCAATCCAATACCAACCCGCCATCAAGGGGGATACAACTGAAGCCGTCCCGGCAGCCCACCGCATCATCGCACGCAACCACGGCTTTGACGCGTCCAACAAGGACGCCTTCGAGGAATTCGACACCATCCAGGAAGAACACATGATCGGCGCCATCTTTGACGCCATGGACATCTTCCTTGGCGGTGTTGGCATTGTCACCCTGGGCCTGGGCGCCGTCGGCATCATCAATATCATGCTCGTCTCCGTCACCGAGCGCACGCGCGAGATCGGCGTCCTCAAGGCCATTGGCGCAACCAAACGCTCCATCCTCGCGCAGTTCTTTTGGGAGGGGCTTTTCCTCACCGCCATCAGTGGCTTGATTGGTGTCGTACTCTCCGGCGCATTCATGTGGCTCCTTGGCCACTTTTTCACCGGCAAGGTTCCCGGCTTTGACCCTCCGCGGCTCGTCCCCTGGTCCGCCGCACTGGCCATCTGCTCCCTCACCCTGTGCGGCATTGTCGCCGGCCTCTATCCGGCCAGCAAAGCCGCCGCATTGGATCCCATTGAAGCACTCCGGAGAGAGTGAGAACGCGCCCGACCCCTGATTCCCGAACCCTGGCCGGAGGCCCTTATGCTGATCGACATTCTAGCCCAAGCCTGGATGGCCATGCTCTACAACCGCCGTCGCACCATGATCACCATCATCGGCATGGCCTGGGGCATCGCAACCGTCGTCCTCCTGCTCGCCTATGGTGCGGGCTTCTCGCGCGCCATCATGAACATCTTTTCCCAATGGGGCGTCAACCATATTGAGGTCTACGGCGGACGCACCAGCGAGCAGGCCGGCGCCGACAAGGCCGGCGTCAATGTCCGCCTCAACCTTGATGACCTCGACCTCATCTCGAACTCCGTCCCCGGCGTCACCTCCATCACGCCGGTCATGTTCCAGAACGCGACCATCCAGAACGATCTTCACACCTACACATGGGAGGTTGACGGCGTGCGTCCCCAGGGCCTCAACATCCTCGCCTTCGAGGTTGAAGAGGGGCGCTTCTTCAACGGACTTGAGGAGCAGCAGCGCGCCCACGTCTGCCTCATCGGCTCCGACGCCAAAACCAAGCTCTTCTCCGGCGGTTACGCAGTGGGCGAAAACATCCGCGTCAACGGTGTCATGTTTACCATCATCGGCGTCCTGCGGCCCAAAATGGTTGAGGGAGAAAACAACATCAACACCTCCGTTTGGATCCCCTTCTCCACCATGGGCGGCCTCAAGGACACCACCTGGCTCGACGGCATCTGGTTCGACTACCGCGGCGACA
The DNA here is from genome assembly GCA_021781075.1 of Acidobacteriota bacterium. Classification (GTDB taxonomy): domain Bacteria; phylum Acidobacteriota; class Terriglobia; order Terriglobales; family Acidobacteriaceae; genus CAIMNN01. The sequence continues at coordinate 8,615 of JAJXXN010000065.1, forward strand.
ATGAGCTCGTTGAACAGGGCCTGCGCAATACCCTCGCCGCCGCACACCACTTCAGGCCCTCCGACCACCGCGCCATCTTCGTCGCCAACCTGCAAACCCAACTGCATGAGTTCCGCATTGTCACCATCGCGCTTCAGGTCCTGCTCACCCTGGTCGGCGCGCTCACCCTCGGCATCGCCGGGATAGGCCTGATGAACATCATGCTCGTCGCCGTACAGCAGCGCACCCGCGAGATTGGCATTGAGAAGGCCCTTGGCGCGCGCCGCCGCCACATCCTGCTCCAATTTCTCGCCGAGGCCCTCGCCATCACCGGCGTCGGGGGCATCGCAGGCATCACCCTCGCCTATCTCGTCTCCGCGCTCACCGGCCGCATCACCCTGTACAGCGCCATCGCCAAACATGGAGAGAACGCGGACATCCAGCTCCTCATCTCCCCCACATCGGTCCTCATCGCCTCGGCCATCCTCATCCTCACCGGCCTCGTCAGCGGCATGATCCCGGCCATCCGCGCCGCCAACCTCGACCCCATCGAGGCCCTGCGCTACGAGTAAGACGCGTGGTAAAAAATCCTGCAAGGCCGCGCCCCTCCGCCGTTCCTCAATCAAAGGCGGTACAATTCCGCCAACCGGGTAAATCAGGAAAAGAGGATCCGCCATGCAACTTCTCCGCACCGCACTCGCGCTGGCCGCGCTCAGCGCCGCTGCCGCCGTCACCGCGCAACAGACCAGCCTGATGCAACTCAAGACAGACGCATCAAACCGCTCCATCGCCGTCACCGCCGACGACCGCATCAGCGTTGACGCCAACGTGGCGGTTTTGCACATCGGCTTCACCACCCAGCCCAAGGATTCAAAAAGCTGTTACGCCGACGGCGCGAAGACCTCCAACAACATCATCGGCGCCATCAAGGCCGCCGGCATCCCCGAGGCCGATATTCACAGCGAAGGCCAGCGCATCTCCGCCTTCGACGCCAAACAGCACAAGTTCCAGTTGAGTGAAGAATGGACCGTCCGTACGCCTCCCGAGCGCGCCGCCGAGATACTCGACATCGCCGTCAACAACGGCGCCACCGACAGCGGTGAGATTGATTGGACGGTCAAGGACACCAAAGCCCTTGAGGACCAGGTGCTCAAGTCTGCCTCCCTGCGGGCAACAACCAGGGCACAGGCCATCGCCGACGGGCTAGGGGTCAAGCTGGGCAAGGCGATCTACGCCACCAATCAGGTATCAGGCGGCAACGTTTACAGATCCTCCGAAATGATGATGGCACGTTCCGCGCAAACGGACATGGCGGTTTCCGCACCGCCGCTCGCCATCGAACCACACAAGGTCGAGCGGGACGCCACCGTGTACGTCGTCTTCGCAATCGAATAATTCGGCCGGCCCCGGACGGCTCTTCTTCCGCCCGGGGTTTGTACTCACTCGCCGCAATCCTCTACGATTGAGTCATGTCCACCCTTCTTGATGGCAATCATATCGCCGCGGAAATCCGCGCCGAGGTCGCGTCCGAGGTCAAACAACTCGTCGCCCAAGGCATTCGCCCGGGCCTCGCCGCTGTGCTCGTCGGCGATGTAGCCGCCTCAAAAATCTACGTCCGCAACAAGGTAAAAAGCTGCGAGGATCTCGGCATCTACTCCGAGCTCATCACGCCGCCCGCCTCCGTGACCACCGAGGAGATGCTCGACCTCATCCACGCGCTCAATGACCGCGATGACATCGACGGCATTCTCATCCAACTCCCGCTTCCCGCGCATGTGGATACAAAGGCCCTGCTCGACGCCGTCAACGGCGCCCTCGACCTCGGGGTGTCGTGGCTCACGCTGTACGCGTTCTCCACCGAGAACTGGC
>JAJXXN010000069.1 GCA_021781075.1 Acidobacteriota bacterium
GGCCTCAATGCGCAGCGGGCGGGTGGATGGAACCGGTTTCAGATAATCCACCTCCATATGCCGCGTCATGGCGGCCAGTCCGTGCACACGCATGGCCTTGCTCATGGCCTCATCAAGAAGCGTGGCGATGATGCCGCCATGCAAATACCCGGCCGGGCCTTCAAAAGTATCGGGGATGACGGGGAGGGTGACCACACTATCGTCAGCGGTTTTATAAAACTCCAGATGCAGGCCGTGCGGGTTGTTGGTCCCGCAGCCGAAACAGCGGTTTTGCGCGGTATGGGGCAGGGGAACGAGTTCGGCATCTTTGAGGCTCATGAGGGATGCGCGCTCCTCGCAGCGCAGTTGGATTATAACGGGCTGCACACCCCATGCCGCAAGTACGCGTGCGGGGTTATGATGGGCAGCAGGGGGTCACACCATGACAAACACCTTCAATCGCCGCGACGCGCTCAAGCTGGGCGGCGCAGCGGCCACGCTTTTCGCCACCACCAACTGGTCCACTCTCTCCGCCGCCACTCCTTCGTCGGCTGCGCCCTTCACGCTCCCTGCATTGCCCTACAGCTATGAGGCGCTTGAGCCGTACTTTGATGCGCAAACGATGCACCTGCACCACGACAAGCACCATCAGGCCTACGTCAACAACCTGAACAACGCGGTGGAAGCGCATCCGGAACTCGCGGGCAAAAGCCTTGAGGAGTTGCTGACGGGGCTGGATGCGGTTCCCGAGGCCGCACGCGCCGCGGTGCGCAACAACGGCGGCGGCCACTTCAACCACAGCTTCTGGTGGCCAACGCTCGGCAAGGGCGGCGACGCGCCGAAGGGCGAGTTGGCCAAGGCGATCAGCGCGAAGTTCGGGACGCAATCCGCGATGGAGGAACAGTTGACCAAGGCCGCGATGGGGGTCTTTGGCAGCGGATGGGCGTGGCTGGTGAAGGGCAAAGACGGCGCGCTCGCCATCATGACAACGCCGAACCAGGATTCGCCAATCACCACCGGGTTCACGCCGGTGCTGGGAGTTGATGTGTGGGAGCACGCATACTACCTGAAGTACCAGAACAGGCGGGCGGATTATGTGAAGGCATTTTTCCCGGTGGTGAATTGGGATGCGGTTAGCGCGAAGTTCGCCGAAGTGAAAGCCTGATGGAGATGGTGGCTGGAGAAAGATGAACGCAGGGCGCGGAATCCCCATAGCACTGCTGGGCCTGAGCGGTGTGTTTTCTTTCACTGGCTGCCAGCCCCAAACCCCGCTAACGCCGGAGCAACAGGCTGGCAAGCATCTTTATGAGGTGCGTTGCGCGCATTGCCATGAGGAAAACGACCTTAATTTGAAGCCTGCGCCGCCGAGCCTGCACCATATTGGCGAGCAGGGAATTTTGCCCAATGGTGGAGCCGCAACTGATGCGGCGATTGTGAATGTAGTGAACGACGGAAAAGGGAAGATGCCGGCATTCCGAGGGCGGTTCAACGAGGAGCAGATGAACTACCTGATTGCATATTTGCGTACCGGCCTCAAATAAACTTTCGCACTATCAAATCGAAGCCAATTCTCTAAAAATGACCAATTTATAATATGGATAGATGACACAGGAAAAAACATTTTATCTTGAGACCTTCGGCTGCCAGATGAACGCGCACGACAGCGAGAAGGTCATCGGCACGCTGATCGGCGAGGGCTACCGGCAGGTGGACAGCGAGGTGGAGGCGTCGCTCATCCTCTACAACACCTGCTCGATCCGCGACAAGGCCGAGCAGAAGGTCTTTTCGAAGCTGGGGATCCACAAGGGTCGATTCAAGGAGGGCGCGAAGTTCGGTGTGCTGGGTTGCGTGGCGCAGCAGGAGGGCGAGCGCATCTTTGAACGCGCGCCGCATGTATCGTTGGTGGCCGGCTCGGCGAGCTACCGCAAACTGCCGGAGATGCTGGCGTTGCTCGAGGCGGGCGAGTCACGCGTGAAGGGGCTGGACGACCGGCAGACGGAGGAGACCTTTGAGACGGAACTGACCTCGCGCCAGAGCCCGTATCGTGCCTACATCACCATTATCGAGGGCTGCGACAAGTTCTGCGCCTACTGTGTTGTCCCATACACGCGGGGCAAGGAGCGGAACCGTACGTCGGAATCCGTGCTTGAAGAAGCGCGCCGGATTGCCGGCCAGGGGTACAGCGAGATTCAACTTTTGGGCCAGAACGTGAACAGTTGGAAAGACCCGGAAGGGAAACGGAGCTTCGCGGAACTGCTGGCCGCGGTGGGCGAAGTACCGGGCATCCGTCGTGTACGCTTCATGACCAGCCACCCGCGCGACTTCACCCGTGAGATTGTGGATGTAATTGATGCAACCCCCACGCTTTGTGATCATGTTCACCTCCCGGTGCAGTCCGGTTCCACCCGCATCCTGAGGCAGATGAACAGGGAATATACACGCGATTGGTACCTGGAGCGCATCAGTTGGATCAAAGCGGCCAAAAACCGGCGTATCGCATTGACGACTGACATTATTGTCGGGTTTCCCGGCGAAACCCCGGAGGAGGTCATTGAGACGATGGCCCTGCTGCATGAAGTCA
>JAJXXN010000207.1 GCA_021781075.1 Acidobacteriota bacterium
CATAGCGCGCCAGCGTCTGCTCCACCACCGCCGCAGGCAACTCCGGCGCCGGGGCCTGCTTGTTCCACCGGATCGACTCAAGATAGTCGCGCACATACTGTTTGTCAAAACTTGGTTGCGCGCCGCCCGGTTTCCATTGTGCCGCTTCCCAAAAACGCGAGGAATCCGGCGTCAACACCTCGTCCGCCAGCACAATGTGTGCCTCTTGCAGCGTGTCGCCCACCACGCCAAACTCAAATTTGGTGTCGGCCAGGATCAATCCCCTCGACTCGGCATACCCCGCCGCGCGTTTGTAGATTGCCAGTGTCAGCCGCCTCAGCTCCTCCGCCATGGCGCGGCCCGTCAACTCCACAAGCCGCTCGAACGGAATATTTTCATCATGCGCCCCATCCTGGCTCTTTGTCGCCGGCGTAAACAGCGGCTCCGGCAGCCGCGAGCCATCCTGCATTCCATCCGGCAATGCAATCCCACACACCGTTTTGTCCGCCGCATACTCCTTCCACCCCGAGCCGGCCAGATAGCCCCGCGCCACGCACTCGGCAGGGAACATCCGTGCCCGCTTCACCAGCATCGAGCGCCCCTCCAGTTGCGGCTTGTAGGGCCGCAACGCCGCCGGGTACTCATCCACCTGCGCCGTGATCAAATGGTTGGGCACAATCTCCCGCAGCAGCTCGAACCAGAAAAGCGAAATTTGTGTCAGGATTTTTCCCTTGCCCGGTATCCCCGTCCCGAGCACATGGTCAAAGGCCGAGATGCGGTCCGTGGCAACCAACAGCAACGCGTCGCCCACCGCGTACAGGTCGCGCACCTTGCCGCGCCCAATCAACTCCACTCCGCCCAACTCGCTCTGTAACATCGCCACGCTCATCCAATACTCTCCCTTTTCGCCATCCTTCAGCCCCTTAGTCCCTATTTTCCCCCCTCCACCCACCCCGCTCTGTGGATAGTTCACGGCAAAAGTGCTCGGCACCAACCCCTGTGACCGTCGTCACCGTTCCTATCGCCACCTTGTTAGAGACTCAAATTGTCAACATGGCTCGGGATCGACCACCGCTCCCTTGAGCCGGTAGACACGAGGCTGCAGTGGAAAGGGGAAGCCGCAGCACGCTTCGTTGATACGGGGATCGCCAGTAGCCGTGTACTACCGACCTCCAGTGCCGGCTACTGGTCCCTGCTTTTGGGTTGTGACTAATACTTGTGTCCGAACAAGTAACCCCCGGTGTGTGCCCTCACGCCGGGGGATTTTATTTGCAGTTGCGGCGCCTCATGCCTCCAACCATCACCTGCTGCGCTGACCAATCCCGCTTGATTATTTTCTTAATTAATTCCTTGACACCGAGGATAGTTCTTAATTAAGTTGAACCCAATTTTTCCATCCCTGTCGCGAAGACGCACTGCACTTGTCACGCCCCGTGCTCACAGCAGGATTCACCTCAACTCTCGGTTCTTAATCAACCAGATGCAAAGCCACTTTGCATTTAGGAGCGCCATGTTCAAGAAATCCCTTTACATCACGTTGCTCACCCTCTGTGCTACTCCGCTGCTGTCAGCGCAGGTGGCCAAAATTCAAACCGCCACCGCCGATGGCGGCCTCAGCATGGTCACGCTCACCGGTGTCAACTTCTGCAATAGTCCGCAGCTCTTTTTCGCCGGCACCAAGCTGGCTATCACCGTGCACACTGCCACAAGCATTACAGCCAGCCTGCTAGACGGAACATTGCCCGCCAAGCCTCCCTCGAAAGGCAACAAATTATTAAGCGAATTCCCACTTCGCTGGACAGAAATTGGCATATAAATTGCCACATCTGTTCCATTCTAGGCGCACCGTGAGTATCCTCCAGATCCTCTCTCTGCATCCGTCGACCTCAACGCATGGGTCGCGCTGCCACGCTCGGCTCATCTTCGCAAAAGATATTAGGAGTAACATGCTCAGGAAAATTCTTCCTATCACTTTGCTTGCACTCTGCGCTTCGTCGCTGCTTTCAGCGCAGGTGGCCAAAATTCAAACCGCCACCGCCGATGGCGGCCTCACCATGGTCACTCTCACCGGTGTCAACTTCTGCAATAGTCCGCAGCTCTTTTTCGCCGGCACCAAGCTGGCTATCACCGCGCACAACTCCACCAGCATCACAGCCACTTTGCCCGGTGGCACCATGCCCGGCAGTTATGACCTGCAATTGAACTGCAATTTCATCGCAACCAACTTCGACGCCACACTGGGCACTGCCGGATCTCCGGGGCCAGTCGGACCGCAAGGCCCTCCCGGACCCATCGGACCAATTGGGCCTCCTGGCATGATGGGGCCACAAGGTTCCACCGGCCCCACTGGCCCAACGGGCGCAACTGGACTCACCGGTCCCACTGGAGCAACGGGTGCAACCGGTGCGGTTGGCCCTATCGGCCCTATCGGCCCAACGGGCGCAACTGGACTCACTGGTCCCACTGGCCCAACGGGCGCAACCGGTGCGGTTGGCCCTATCGGCCCTATCGGCCCGACCGGCGCAACTGGACTCACTGGTCCCACTGGCCCAACGGGCGCAACCGGTGCGGTCGGCCCTA
>JAJXXN010000028.1 GCA_021781075.1 Acidobacteriota bacterium
TGATGAAAACGGAAAAATGCTCCGTGGCATCGTCCACGACCCCACCGCGCGGCGCATGGGTGGCGTCGCAGGCCATGCCGGACTCTTCTCCACCGCCGCTGACCTCGCCCTCTTCGCGCAGGAACTCCTCTCTGGCAACACCCTGCTCAGTCGCCTGGCCATTGAAAAAATGACCACCCCGCAGACACCGGCCAACGCCCAAACCCTCCGCGGCCTCGGCTGGGACATCGATTCGCCCTTCTCCACAAACCGCGGCGAACTCCTACCCGTTGGCTCCTTCGGCCATACCGGGTTTACCGGCACTTCGCTCTGGATCGACCCCGCCACCAACTCCTACATCATTCTCCTCGCCAACGCCGTCCATCCCCATGGCCACACTTCCGCCATCATCTCCTTGCGCGCGCGCGTGGCCACGGCCGTCGCCCGGGCGCTCGCCCTCTCGCCGGGCGAGGAGCAAAAACTCCGCCTTCTGCGCATCACCGGGTATAACGAATCCTTGATGGCTGCACGCCGCCTCCACGACCGCGGGGGCGAAGTCAAAACAGGCATCGACATGCTTGAGGAGGAAAGCTTCAGCTCGCTGCATCCCGACCCGGCTCATCCGCTGCGTATTGGCCTGGTCACCAATCAAACCGGTTTGGATGCGCAAGGCCGGCGGACTGCCGACGTGCTCGCACGGGTGCAGGGACTCAAACTTTCCGCAATTTTTTCCCCCGAGCACGGCGTCACAGGCCAACTTGACACCACCGGCATCGGTGATTCGCTCGATGACGCCACCGGCGCAACAATCTTCAGCGTCTATGGCGACACGGATGCCAAACGCCGCCCCACCCCGCAACAACTCTCCGGCATTGACATTCTCATTTACGACTTGCAGGACATCGGCGCGCGCTTCTACACCTACGAAACCACGCTGGGATACTTTCTTGAGGCCGCCGCCAAAACCGGAATCCCCATCTTTGTCCTCGACCGCCCCAACCCCATCACCGGGGATTACGTGCAGGGGCCCATCGCCGACGCCGGCAGTGAATCCTTCGTCAGCTTCGGCAGCGTCCCTGTGCGCCACGGCATGACCATCGGCGAACTCGCACGCTTTTACAACTCCGAGCGCTCCATCGGCGCAAAACTCACCGTCATCAAAATGCAAGGCTGGCAGCGCGGTGACTGGTTCGATTCCACCGGGCTGCTCTGGGTCAATCCCTCACCCAATATGCGCAGCCTCACCGAAGCTGCGCTCTACCCCGGCATCGGGATGATTGAAGCCGCCAACATCTCAGTCGGCCGCGGCACCGGTACACCCTTTGAACTCGTCGGCGCGCCCTGGGTCAATCCAACTGCGCTGGCCTCCTATCTCAATGCGCGCAACATCGCCGGCGTGCGCTTCGTCCCCGCCTACTTCACGCCCACGGCCTCGCCCTACGCCCAGCAGCGCTGCGGCGGCGTCAATCTTCTTCTGTTGGACCGCGATTCCCTCGACGCCTCGGAACTGGGCCTTGAAATAGCCGCCGCCCTTGCAAGGCTCTATCCCGCTGATTTCAAAATCGACCCGCTTGCCACGCTCGCGCGCAATCAGGCCACGCTCGCCGCCCTGCACAACGGTATTGACCCGCCGCGCATTGCCGCTGAGTGGCAGCAGTCAATCGAGCAATTCAACCTGAAGCGCGCCAAATATCTGCTTTATTGAATCCTCTGGAAGGCGCGGTCTGGGCGGGATGAACTTTTAATCAATCATCTGGTGCCCGGAGGGGGACTTGAACCCCCACGGCCTTGCGGCCTGCGGATTTTAAGTCCGCTGCGTCTGCCGATTTCGCCATCCGGGCGCGCTCTTTTCATGGTACTCGAAATCACGCACCAGGGTGGATGGCGCACGACGGCCAGGACGAACTTCTGCTCGCGGCCGAGGCAAAATGCAACCACCCGCCGCAGGCCGTTCTCCCGGCATTCTTCCTGCAATGCGGAATCAGTGCTTTTGTGACTTGTACTGCCAAACCCCGATCTGGTCGCGCGCGCTTTCGGCATCCTGCGCATCCGGGCTCAATGCCAGGTAATTCTTCATATACTGCACGGCATCCGCATAGTAGCCCAGTTGGCCTGCGATCAGGGCCGCGTTGTACCAGCCTTGCGGCCACATCGCATCAATCCCCAGCCCTTCTTCATAGTGCTTCAACGCCTCATCCGGCTTGTTGTTCTAGATCGCGTCCTCGGCCAATGCGCGGCGCACCCGCAACGCCTCAGACATGGGCGGCTTGGTGCCCAGCGCGCGCCACCGTGCCGCATTCTGCTGAAAGACGGCCTCGTCAAATCCATGCGCCAGTGGGGAACGGATCAACGCATTCAACGCCGCTGCAAACAAGGCAGCAGAGCGCTTGCAGTTGTCCACCTCGCCTTGTGGCGCACGCGCACAAAGGCTTTTTTGCAAGCCACCGCCGCTGCCATTCGTCCCAAATGCCAGGCCGTAGTTGCTCTTCTGGTTCTCGTCCAGAATTTGTACAACCCCGTTGAGTTGGCCTGCGCTGTGGGCTTTCATCGCCAGCGTGCAGAAGAACTCGTTGCATCC
>JAJXXN010000262.1 GCA_021781075.1 Acidobacteriota bacterium
ACCCACCGCCGCAATCGACAAATCATACCCGGTCTGGAAGGTCACCGAGATCGAGCACACGCCGCTGTTGGTGCTCGACGAGGTCAGGTACTTCATCCCCTCGACGCCGTTGATCGCCTCCTCCAGTGGGATGGTCACCGCCTTCTCCACCGTCTCCGCATCCGCGCCAATATACACCGCGCTCACCGAGACCTGGGGCGGCGCCAATTGCGGATACAACTCGATCGGGAGCGTGGGAATCACCACCGCGCCCGCCAGGATAATCAGCAGCGCGCAGACTGTTGCAAACACGGGACGGCGAATAAAGAAATCAACAAACACGTGGTTCCCTGCCCTTCAGCGTGGGACGTTGCCCACATTTAGCTCCATTGGCACAATGCCGGTTGCTTATCAATGGCCCGCGCCGGCCCCCGGCCCCATCCCGCTGAGCGGAATCACCGGCATGCCGTCCACCAGGAACTGCGTTCCCGAGACCACCACCTTGTCGCCGGCCTTCAACCCGCCAACCACCGAGTACTGGTCGCCGTTGATGTCGCCCAGTTGCACTGCCACCTGGTGGGCCACCGTCATGCCATGCGCCTCGGACACCACGTACACAAAACCCTGACCGCCTTGGCGCACAATCGCCAGCACCGGCACCGTCGGCAGGCTCACGGTGCGCCAGATCACCCGCGCCTTGACCAACTGTGCCGTCCGCACACGGTCCATCGAGGCCCGCACCGGCGCCTTCACCAGCACGCCCTGCAACTGGCTGTCCACCTCGGGCGACAAAAAATTCACCTTCGTCTTCTCAATCAACGCGCCAGTCGTGTCCACCAGCTCCACATCCATTCCCAGCCTTGCCTCCGCGGCGCGCTCCGTCGGCAGATAGATGTAAGCCTCCAGGTCCTTGTTCTCGTCCACCGTCGTCAGCACCGTCGAAGAGGAAACATAGTCTCCCACGTGCACCGGAATATCGCCCACCACACCGTCAAACGGCGCGCGGATCAGGAAGTAGCCCAACTGCTCCTCCTGCGTCTTGCGCGTCTCCACCGCCGCCTCGTAATCGGCCTGCGTGTTCTCAAACGACTGCCGCGCCTGGTCAAAGGCGTCGCGGCTCGTCACGCCCGCGTCAAAGAGCTTTTGCTGGCGCTCAAACTCAACCCTGTTGTAGTCAAAAAGCGCCTTCTTCTGCCGCTCCGTGGCCCGCGCCGACTCCACCGCCGCGCGCTGCTGCGCCGGGTCAATCTCCATCAAAAGCTGGCCCGCCTTCACATGGTCGCCCGAGTGCGCTCCAATTGCCGTCAATTTCCCGCTCACCTGCGGCATCAGCGTCGCCGAGCGCCGGCTCTTGACCGTCGCCACATACTCGCTCGTCTGCGGCACATTCGATGCCGCCACCGTCACCGTCTGCACCGGAAAACCCTGGCCGCCCTGCTCGTTCTTCGGCGCGTCTTTTTTGCAGCCCGCAACGGCCAGCACCGTGCCCGCCACACAGAGGATCAAAAACAATCGATTTTTCAAACCAGCTCCTGTTCACGCTGAAAAATGCGCGTAACACTTTGATGATAAAGGCTTGGAAAGTGTGATGGGAAAGTCGCAGGGCGAACATACCCATTGTAAAGCCTGCATCCAGACCAAGACACACCCCACCCGCAGGGAAAAAATACTCTTGTGATACCACATTGGACGACTTTCTCCCTCCATTTGCTGCATTTTTTCTTGCGTACCACCCGCCCAATTCCCGGCACGGTCATCCCGGTTGCCGGTATGCTATTCTCGCTTTGTGTAATTTTGCGGTTAATTTCTATCCCAATCTGTACTCGATTAAAGGAGCATTCATGCGCTTGCAACTCACTGGCTTTCTCGGCATCCTCGCCCTGGTCGCAACCCTCACCGGCTGCGGCGGCAGCACTGCCTCCAGCGGTTCGGGCGGCGGCGGCAACACCACAATAACCGTCAACTTCACCGGAGCGGCTCCCATTGCCGTTGCCTACCAAACCGGAACCGGGGCTTTTACTTCGGCAACATTACAAGGCAGTGCATTAACCTTCCAACTACCTACGGGAACAACCGATTTTTCCTTCGCCTACGTCTGCACTGAGGGTGTTTTGAATGGCACATACAATACTGAAGATGTCATCTATGCCAACGTCAATGACGGCACAACCTTCTCGGGCGGGTGTATAGCGAATGGTGCATTACAACTCGGCTCGCTGTCAGGCGCGGTCGATGCCAGCGCATTCGGGAACGCCAACTCGCTGGAAATTCACGGTTATTATTCCGCCGACGATTTTGATTACTTTATTAACACGGTTCCAATCGCACAGGCCCAATCGTTCAATATACCGCTCATCAAGGGAAGCAATGACGTCCTGATTACACCGCTTGATTCCACCGGCGCAATCATCGCCGCCAAAGAACTAACCAACCAGACGGTACCCGGCACATTGAATGGCGGAAACACGGTCACCTTCAGCACAGCGGATCAAACCACAAAGGCCACAGTTGCCTACCAAAACACGCCTGCCGGATCAACGCCATCCACCTCCCTCTATTTCAATGCGGATTCGGGCGC
>JAJXXN010000049.1 GCA_021781075.1 Acidobacteriota bacterium
AATGGATGTGGTCATCAATACCATGGACGGCGTCCCGGTGCTTCTGCGCAACGTGAATTCCGATTGCCACAATTGGGTTGAACTCAAGCTGACTGGCGGAGCCAGAAGTCCCAGGGATGCCGTGGGCGCCACGGTTTACCTGCAGGCGAATGGGATGCGACAGCGCGGCGATGTGCTAAGCGGCGGCAGTTATCTCTCCTCGAACGACCCGCGTGTCCACTTTGGCCTGGGCGATGCGACAGAGGCGGGAACGGCCGAAATACACTGGCCCTCCGGCACGATTGAGACCATCAAACTGCCCGCGGTAAACAGGATTTATTCCATCTCGGAAGGACAGAGCATCACGGACGCAAAAGATGGCATGGGCAAACAATGCCACACGGCAACCGGCTCACAGTGACACTCTCCGCCCCCGCCACACTGATCTTTTTGATTGATTTTTTTGGAGGCGCGGGTCGGAATCGAACCGACGCATAAAGGTTTTGCAGACCTCTCCCTTACCACTTGGGTACCGCGCCTTGGCAGGGCTGCCTGAAACTTGAATCTATCTATTTTTTCCAACCCGCCCTAGCCCGGGGTGAATTGGAGCGGGAGACGAGATTTGAACTCGCGACCCTCGCCTTGGCAAGGCGATGCTCTACCACTGAGCTACTCCCGCTTGTAACTCTCTGAGTATATAGGCAGGCCGGCTATCCGGTCAAACCACCAATTCCGCCGCAAGGTGGCTTGCCGAGCCACTCCCAGCCTCCTCGCGCACCACCACGCCATCCCGCATGTACAGTATGCGGTCCGCTATCGCCGCCGCCTCCGGGTTGTGCGTGATCATCATCGTCGTCTGGCCAAGATCATCGGTCAGCGTGCGCAACATCCGTAATACCGCATCCGAATTCTTGCTGTCCAGGTTCCCCGTCGGCTCATCGGCCAGCACAATCGCCGGGCGGCTGATCAACGCCCGTGCTATCGCAATGCGCTGCTGTTCGCCACCGCTCAACTCCGAGGGCCGGTGCTGCATTCGACCCGCAATACCCAGCTTCTCTGCAAGGCCCTGAAGATAGTTCCGGTCCATCGGCTCCTTATGGCCGCTGATGGCGTATGCCACTTCCACATTTCCCATCGCCGAGAGTGTGGGAAGCAGGTTGAAGCGCTGAAAGACAAACCCAATCCGGCGTTTGCGCAGCCGGGTGCGTTCAGCATCATTGAGCTGCGCAAAATCCACCCCATCAATGTGGATGCTGCCACTGGTGGCGCGAGTCAATCCGCCCAAAAGATAAAACAGTGTTGATTTGCCCGACCCAGAAGGGCCGACGACCGCGACAAACTCGCCACGCCTGACCGTAAAGGAAACGCCACGCACCGCTGGCACTTCAATGTGCCCGGTACGATAGACCTTGGTCAGCATCTCGGCCTGAATAATCACTTGGTTTTCTGAACGCACATTTTGATTGTAAATGGCATGGGCTGGCTCATTCCCGGCCATGACTTTGGTCATTCAAGCCACTTCCACCCCCGCCGATGAATCCCCGTGATGGCTGAAAACGATGAAGCACAACATCGGTTCGGGCAGCCCTTTCGACGGGCGCAAACCTCCATCGTTTTCGTCGCGCAAAAAAAGAAGCAGGCCGCCTGTCTGATGGCGGCCCGCTTGCGGTCTCATGTGAGCAGGGCCAGTCTCCTCCGGAGCTGGCCCTTTTTTTAATTCTGTGGCGCTGCGACAGGCGATGGCGTGCTTTGCTGTGGCGCCGCGGTCTGCGGCGGCTGCTGCCATCCATGACCATCCATGGGTGATGAATTAGGTGCAAATTGGCCGCCATTGGGGCCGCCCATCCTGCCACCACTCAGCACCATCACCGTCTTTGCGGTGAATACGCCATTCACCAACTCTCCCTCCGCGCGGATCATCCCGCCCACCTGGATGTCTTCCACCGATGCGGGCCTGCGCCGGACTGTGACACTGGCATCGGCGGCAACCACAAAGCTGTGCGACGCATTGTCTGTCGAGCCGGTCAAAGTCACCTTGCCACCCTCAACCGCCGTCACACGCCCCATCAGCCACGTCTTGCCAAACTCCGCCTGCTGCGCCTTCAACTGCTTTACCCGCTCCGGGTCCATCTTCGAGATCATTGACGCATTGATGATCCCCTCGCCAGGCGGCATCTCACCCACGCTGGTCACATAATCTCCCACTGCTATGTCTGTCACTTTGATCGTCGCCGGCACATACCCATTCATCGGCACGGGCCCCGGCTGCACTTGCTGCCCGGCCGCGGGCGGTGTAATTTCCCCCGTTGTGCGTTGACGCACTGTCCCGTCAATCACGCGCGTCCGGTCAAGCACGTTCACACGAATCACTTCATTGGCCAGCGTCTTGATCACAAGATGGTCCGGCGCCACTTCTGTCACCTGGCCAAGCCGCCCACCCATGTTGTTCGTGCGGAATGGGCGCGTTCCCTGCCGCATTGCCGGGGCTTGCTGGCTGTTGTTGCCACTCTGGCCGTTCTCCTGCCCGCTGGTCTGCACCGGCGTCGGGTTCAT
>JAJXXN010000199.1 GCA_021781075.1 Acidobacteriota bacterium
CTACGCACGCAACGGCCAAACCATCGGCGTCGGCGCCGGCCAAATGAGCCGCGTGGATGCCGCCAAATTCGGCGCCCAAAAAGCCCTGCTGCCGCTCGCCGGCTGCGTCGCCGCCTCCGACGCCTTCTTTCCGTTCCCCGACGGCCTTGAAGTCGTCGTCAAAGCCGGCGCCACCGCCGTCATACAGCCCGGCGGCTCCGTCAAGGACCAGGACGTAATCGCCGCCGCAGACTCCCTCGGCATCGCCATGGTCTTCACCGGCATGAGGCACTTCCGCCACTAAGGTGAGACGTACTCAGCTTCCCACTGCGGACTATTTTCGTATTGTTAGGTGTGCTCCAATGCTAACTCTGCACCGCCAATTCCCATCGAAAATGGCTTTCAATCTGTGCGTCAAAAACGCAGCTTGCCACTTTCCCGCCCCAAATTAAACAAAATACAGGTAAAATCGTCTTTATAGTATCGGAGATCGGCCGCGCTTTCCCGACCTTTGCTTTCGGACCAGTCAATAGCCCCTCTCGCAAGAACAGGATGTTCAATGAAGAACTCGACCCTCAGCATCTTCCTCCCCGCAGCCGCGCTTTGCCTCTTCGCTTACGGCCTCTCCGCGCAATCCACGGCCAGTCCCGCGCCGGCTGCAACCTCCGCCCCGGCGCCCACTGTGGACCGCGCGCAGTCCTACTACCACATGGCGCTCGCGCACAACTACGAGGAGAAAGCTGAAGAAACCGGTCGCCAGCAGTTCGTCACCCGCGCCATTGAGGAGTACAAACTCGCCCTCGACGCCGACCCCAACTCCTCCGAGATTGTAAACGCCCTCGCCATGTTCTACTTCCGCGCCGGCCGCACCGCCGAGGCCATCTCCACCGCCCGCGATGCCGCCAAGCGATTCCCAAAAAGCCTCGAGGCACACAAGCTCCTCGGGCAAATCTACCTCCGCTCCATCGGCAACGCCCAGGGCAACTCCGCCGCGGGCTCCGGTCCCAACCCCGGCGATCAAACACTCGACCTCGCCATCAACGAGTTCAAGACCATCGTCTCCCTCGACCCCAAAAGCGTCCAGGACCACATGGTCCTCGGCCAGCTCTACACACTCAAACAGGACCACACCAAGGCCGAGGCCGAATTCAAAATCGCCAAAAACCTCGAGCCGGAGTCCGAAGAGGTCATCCTCAACCTCGCCCGCCTCTACGCCGAAAGCAACAACCTCAAGCAGGCCGTGGACATCATCCTCTCCGTCCCCGAGGCCAGCCGCACTGCCCGCATGGAGTTCGTCCTCGGCGCACTCTATGACCAGCTCAAGCAGCCCAAGGACGCCGTTGCAGCCTATCAGCGCGGCTCCAAGCTCGACCCCGAAAACCTCGACGGCCTCCGCTCCCTCGCCCAGGCTGAAATGAACCTTGAAGACCTGCCCGAGGCCTACAAGGCCTACAAGGCCCTCTCCGACGCCGACCCCGAAGACTCCGCCTCCCTGGTCAAAATGAGCGAGATCGAGCGACGCCAGGGAAAGTACGACGACGCCCTGGCCATCATCCGGCGAGCCCGCAAAATCGACCCCGACAACCTCGAGGCCGGTTACAACGAGGGGCTCCTCCTCGACGTCCTCGGCAAGACCGATGACGCCGCCAAGGTCTTTGAGGAAATGGTCGCCCTCACCAGCCACGCAAACGGTGCCTATACCAGCGAGGAGCGCAACAACCGCGGCATCTTCCTGGAGCGCCTCGGCGCCGTCTATCACGAGCAAAACCGCGTCGACAAGGCCATTGAAACCTATCAAAAGCTCATCGAGCTCGGTGGTGACTCCGCCATCAACGGCTATCGCTCTGAAATCGAGGTCTACACCGACGCCAAACAGTACGACAAGGCTGCCGACATCGCGCGCAAGGCCGTCGCCGACAACCCCAAGGACCGCGAACTCAAGCTCGCTCTCGCTGACACGCTTGTCTCCACCGGCAAGGAGGATGAGGCCGTCTCCGTCGCGCTCTCCACCCTCAACAACACCGACGATGACCGCATCACCTGGATCGGGCTCGGCCAGCTTTACACCCGCCTCCACCGCTGGAAGGACGCGGAAAAGGCCCTCGACAAGGCCGAACCCCTCAGCAAATCCAAAGACGACAAAATCATCCTCTACTTCTACCGCGGCGTCTGGGCCGAGCGACAGAAAAAATTCGACCCCGCGGAGCAGGCATTCCGCCAGGTCCTCGACCTCGACCCCACAAACGTCGCCACGCTCAACTACCTCGGCTTCATGTACGCCGACAAGGGAACGCACCTGCCCGAAGCCCTCAAAATGATTCGCAAGGCCGTCGAGCTTGACCCCATGAACGGCGCCTATCTTGACTCCCTCGGCTGGGTCTACTTCAAAATGGGCGACAACGAGGACGCTGAAAAATATCTCAAGCAGGCCGTCGCGCGGTCCGCCACCGACCCCACCGTCAACGACCACCTCGGCGACCTCTATGAAAAAACCGGCCGCATCCACCTCGCCGCCGCGCAGTGGGAGCGCTCACTCAAGGAGTACGCCCGCTCCCCGCAGGTGGACGTCGACCCCGCCGATGTCGCCAAGGTCCAACGCAAGCTCGACTCCGCCAAAGTCAAACTCGCCAAGGAGGACAGCAAGCTAGGTCTTCCCAGCGACCACGTCGAATAATTGCGCGAATCGCTTTTGAATCTCATCTTCAACAAGGAAAGCCACGCGCAAGCGTGGCTTTCAGGCAAATTATCCCCAGTTGCCTTCGCGCCCTACTTCACCGGCTTCCCGCACCGCGCCATCGCCACCTTCGCCATCCCCGTCATCTTCTCCGCCAGCGCCGCATCCGCCACCGGTATCACCGCCTTCCGCCCATCCTTGAACCGCAATATCCATGCCGTCGTCCCAGGCTCTTCCAGCGTCGCCGTTATTCCCCCAAGCCCAAGCGCCGTGTGCCGCTCCTTGAGGTAATCCCCAAACGGCTCACTCGCCACCTCCGTCACATCGCTGAACTTGAACCGTGAAATGCAGCTCAGCAAATGGCTCAGGTACTCCGGCGTCTCCGCCTCGCACTCCGGCGTGTGGTCGGTGATGTAAAGCGCCGCAAAGTTCAGCGGGTTGGCCGCTAGCACCTGTTGCGCCGTCCCCACCGCGCCCCGGTCGTCCTTCGCAAAATATGCCCGCATCAGCTCATCCAGCACGTTCTGCCGCCCCGCGCTCTGCGGGTACTTCTCCAAAAACGCCTTCAGCGCCGCAATCTTCCCGTCGTTGTCGTTCACCGCAACCGCCTGCGTATACGCCTTGTACTCGGCGTCATTCTCTATCGCCAGCGTCTCGTTGTTCGGGATGTTGTCGCTGCTCACCACATTCGTCTCAATCAAATACTGCGCAATGCACCCCGACACCGCCGCATTGTTGATTACATAACTCACCGTCATGCTGCCGTGCCCGCCCTTGGCATCGCGGTATTCCACCGCCATCTTCAGCATTCCAGGGTCATTTAAATGGCCTTCCATAAACTCATACGCCTCGCGCAGTGTGGGCTGCTTCGCCGCCGCCTGCTGTTGCGCCTTGTGCGGGGCAACCTGCGCCCGCGCCACCGGCATAAATGCCATTCCCGCCGCCACCAAACTCAAAATCACCCTCGTCTTCATGCCTTTGCTTCCTTCTCTGTCACGCGTCTGCACCACTCATCAAATTACCGCAGCAAACCCGGAAAGGGAATTGCAAAATTATCCCCCTCTTCTCCAATCGTGGAATAATCATCCTGAATGTCCCGCCTGCTCAATCTCCCACCCGCGCTCGCCGTCCCTGATTCCTCGCCGCTCTCCGCGCGCGCCCATCAGGAGCCAGCGCACCCCTACCGCACCAACTTCGTTCGCGACAGCGCCCGCATCCTCCACTCGCGCGCCTTTCGCCGCCTCGCCGGCAAAACCCAGGTCTTCAGCCGCAACCTCGGCGCCGAAACCAGCGACCACCTCCGCAGCCGGCTCACCCACACCCTCGAGGTCGCGCAAATCGCCCGCTCCATCGCAGCCGTCCTCGGCCTCAACGCCAACCTCACCGAGGCGCTCGCCCTCGTGCATGACATCGGCCACCCGCCCTACGGGCACGCCGGCGAAAAGGCCCTCGACTCCGCGCTCCGCGCCCACGGGCTCACCTTCGACCACAACCTCCACGCCCTGCGCATCGTCACGCACTTTGAAGAACGCCACCCCGCCTACCGCGGCCTCAACCTCACCCTCGCCGTCCGCGAAGGCATCATCAAGCACTCGCGCGATTACTCCCCCGAACGACACCCCGATCTAGAGGAATATTTCCTCTCCCAATTCCCGCCGCTCGAGGCGCAGCTCATCGACCTCGCCGACGAAATCGCCTACCTCACCGCCGACCTCGACGACGGCTTCGACTCCGGCCTTCTCTCACTCGATTCCGTCCGTGCCTCCGTCCCGCTCTTCCGCTCCCTGCACGATTCCGTCCTCGCCGCATACCCCGCCGCCGTGCCGCGCCTCATCCGCACGGAAGCGCTCAAACGGCTGCTCAACGCCTTCGTCACCGATCTCATGGAATCACTCGCTCACCAGGTCCGCGAACTGCGCATCGAGACCATCGACGACCTCCGCCACGCCCCCCGCCGCCTCGTCGCCTTCTCACCGCCCATCGAAGCCGAGCGCGCCAGCCTCAAAAAATACCTCTACCAAAACCTCTACCTCTCCCCTGATATGGAACAGGTCCACGACCATGCCACGCACATCGTCACCAGCCTCTTCAATTCAATCTTTCAAAACCCCGCGCTACTGCCCGCCGACCATCAGGCAGAGATTCCCTCCGAAGGCCTCGCGCGCACCGTCGCCGACTACATCGCCGGCATGACCGACAACTTCATCGAACATGCCTGGCGCACTGTCAAAAAGAATTGATCAACCAGAAAAATGATTTATCTCTGGAACACTTTATAAGATAAGTTTTCGCGCTCAATGATCCCGGATCCCTGTGCCCTGTCACTGCACCTTTCCCCGCGGCCTCATCTTTTCCAGTTCCAGTGCGCATTCAATCGCATTCGCCGCATTCACGCGCAGGTTGTCCGTTGCCACCCAAAGCCACAGCTTTGTCACCGGTGAGCTGCCCGCAACGTGGATCGTCTCCGTTACGCCCTCCGGCTTCACCCGTACCAGCAAGTCATTTTGCCCCGTAGCCGCAAGGTTCGACGGCGTGTCCGTATCCTCAAGCACCAGGTCAATGTGCTCCCCGCTCAACGCCTGCTCAATCGAACTCAAATCCGTCGCATGCTCAAACTCCACCGCCATTGAAAAACAATGCCCGTGGAAGATCGGCGCCTGCAAAACCTGAATCAGCAGCCTTGCGCCCTCCGGCCCGGCAAGCCGCTGATAGTGCCGCCGCACCCGGTCCGCGCATTCATTCAGCGCCGTCGGCGCCGATTCGCCAAACCCGCCCAGCATGTTGTACGCCGTCTGCGCATCAAACACCGCCCGCGGCAACGTTTGAAAACTCAGCAGGTTCACCGTCTGCTGGTGCAGCTCATCCATCGCCCCTGAGCCCAGTTGGCTCGCCGGCTGTAGCACCGTCGCCGCCGCAAACCGCACGGGCGCGGCCTTCGCCAATCGCTCCATCAAAAGCGCCAGCGCCACCGCCGCAGGGTCCGCCGCCACAATCGCCGTCGTCAGCAGGTCCGCCCCACTCGTCTTCACCATGAGCCACGGCGCGCGAACCATCACGCCCGCGTCCTTGTCCAGCGACCCGCTCAAGTCAATCACCGGGCAATTCGACCGCACCGCCTGCCGCCAATGCTTGTCCGTCAGCGCGTGCGTGCCCGTGAAGAACGCAAAATCCACGCCCTCAAACGACTCCGCCGTCACACGACCCAAAAATGTCACCTCATCGCCCAACTGCTCCAGTTGGCCAAGCACGTCCTCTTCATCAAACAGGATGATCTCGGCCGCGGCCAAGGGCGAATCAAGCAGAAGCTCCTTCAGCTCCTTGCCCAACAGCGTCGACGCTCCTACTATCGCAATCTTTTGCACCGGTATTTCCTCTTGTTTTTTGTCGCGTCCAGCTTACGCCAATTGCCCCACGCCGTGTTGCTATTTCTCTGCCTCTGACTTGCCGCCGAACTGAAGCCTCAGCCGCCGACGCCGCTGCCAGCCATACGCCGCGCGCGCCCAAATCCCCGAGAACATGTAAACCAGTCCGCCTAAGAAAAACACCCAGCCTGAAAAACGAATCGTGATATACAGCACGATCGCAATCAGCACCAGCAGTTGAAAGGGATGCCGTCTGCCGAGCGTAATCTCCTTGCCCGACCAAAAACGCCACGTGCTCACCATCAAAAAACCCGCCACGCCGACCAACACCAGCCAAACCGCCGACACCCACAGATTCGGCACCGGGTTGCCTCCAAAAAAATGCACCGTCGAGGCAATCATCCCCGCCGCTGCCGGTATCGGCATCCCCACAAAATACTTCCGGTCCGGACGGCCCGGGTTACGCGGCACCGGGTCATGGCTGATGTTGAACCGCGCCAAGCGTGCCGCCCCGCACAACAAAAACAAAAAACTGACAAAAACCCCGGCTTGCATCAGATGCTGGTGATAAACAGGGTTCGATGAATCCGGCAACATCCGGAACCCCCACACAAACGCCAGCAGTGCCGGCGCCACGCCAAATGTCACCACGTCGGCCAGCGAGTCCAGTTCCTTGCCAAATTCCGTCGTCGTATGCGTCAGGCGCGCAATCCGCCCGTCCAGTGAATCAAACGGGATTGCCAGGCAGATTGCCAACGCCGCCCAATCCAAATGCCGCGGTATCCCATCCGTCGTCTTCGCCGTGATTGCATCCATCATCTGCGTGATGGCAAAAAATCCCGCCGCAATGTTCACCGACGTAAACAACGACGGCAGCACATACATCCCGCGGCTCAACCGACGCCGCCGCAGGCGCAGACGCGCCTCGCTCGTGTGCTCCGCCCTCACCACTTGCTCAGTGCCCATCAGCTCGCTTGCCTCGCCAGCACCGTTGCCCCGCCGCTCACCTTTTGACGCAGCTTCACCACAATCTCGGCTTCCGCGGGCAAAATCACGTCCACGCGCGAGCCAAACTTGATCAGGCCCATCCGCTCCCCGCGCTCCACGCGTTCCCCAGCCTTCACATTGCATACAATACGCCGCGCAATCAAGCCCGCAATCTGCTTGAACGTCACTTCCATCCCCTCGCCGCGCACCGTGATCACGCTCTGCTCATTCCGCTCGGCCGACTCCGGGTTCATCGCGTTCAAATACAATCCCTTCCTGTATTCAACCCGCGTCACTTCGCCCGCTATCGGCATCCGGTTCACATGCACATTGAAGACGCTCAAAAAAATGCTGATCCGCTGCCGCGCGCCTTCCGCCGTCTCAATCCGCCGGATCTCCGTCACCGTCCCGTCCCCCGGAGAAACAATCAGCCCCGCGCCGGCGGGAATTGCCCTCTCAGGATCACGGAAAAACCACAGGAAAAAAAACGCCAGCAGCACCGGTAAAACCGCCCACCACCACGCGCCCGTCAACCAGAAAACCACTCCGGCCACCAGCAAAAAACCCGCGCCATACATGTATCCATCGCGTACCATGACTCTTCAAATTATACGGGGGTTTCAATCGCAGGGCGCGCACTATTTAATCAGTGGTGATGGTGTCGTTTGGAAGCTGTATTTGCATCAATAATAATTTCACGCTTTATGGCCACACTGTGTCGTCTCCTGCCCTCGGCCCTCCATCATCGCCCCAGCCCTCGGCGCAGTTCTTCCGCATGGGGAGCCGCTCCAGGCCCACTACCGGCGAAAAGCCAACAAATCAGTGATTCAGGCCGCTTCAGGCCACAGCCGAAGCTCGGTGCTCAAGGGCCGTCATCAGGTCCTTCGCATGCAGCTTCAGCTTTTTCAGCTTCACTTCTTCTATCTGCTCTTCGGCGCTGAGATAGGGCTTCGCCGCCAACTCGCTCAACCGCTCATCGTAGCGATGGTGCTCAGCGTGCAACCGCTCCATCTCTGAAATTACCTCGTCCATGACGCACCTCCGTGCTGCTGAATCTTCACGTATAACGCCGCAGGGGTTCCGACCGCAAGTGCCAGCGCTGCTTTCTGGTAATAAAAATGTGGATTGCCTCTGGAAAGTTTTCCCAACCTGATTTTCATCACCCCAAAATGTCCAATTTCGCCGCAGACACGCTCATTGATTAAGCCCGCGGTTCATCAAAACCGCATCCTCCACCGGACCGCGGTAATATCCCGCCCGCCGTCCCTGCTCCACAAACCCCAGCGCGACATAAAAATGAATCGCCTTCGTGTTGCCCGCCCGCACTTCCAAATGGGCCACTCCCACACCAGCCCTGCGCAGCTCATCCATCGCCACTTCCAGCAGCGCGCGTCCCACACCCTGCCGCTGTACGCTCTCGCTCACCGCAATTGACTCAATCTCCGCCTCGTCAGCCGCATGGGCGCAAACTGCAAACCCCGCCAACCGCCCCCCGTCAAACGCCCCAAACAGCATCCTGCCCGCACGCCCGCCGCGCTCATCAAGCCCCGCAATCATCCCATCCCATACCGCCCGCCCCCACTGCGGGGCGCCGGCCAGCCCCGTCGCCAGCTCCATCAGCGCACCTGCTTCCCCCGACGCCTCCGCCCTGCCCAGCCGCTGTATCTTCATCGCGCGTCCCGCGGCATTTTCCAAAAAATCTCCGCGTCCGACCGCCGCAGGTAATTCCCATCGAGCGCCATCGCCTCCGTAAACTCCCCGCGCTCAATCCGCCCCAGCGCATGCGCAATCGCAAAGCCCGCCGCCGGCTCCGCAACCCGCGCCATCACCGCATCCGGCGCCGCCTGCCGCAGCAGCTCCGCCGCCGCTTCCTCGCACACCGCCACACGGCGCCCCGCAAGCCCCGCTCGTTTCAACTCATCCTGGTTCGCCAGTGACTCGCGCCCATCCACACGCAAATAAACCTCGCCGCGGTGCGCATCCAGTGCCGACTCACCGCACCCGCCCAGCGCCGCCAGCAGCTCCAGACGCGAAACCGCAACCAGCTTCGCCCCCAGACCTGCGCCCAAACCCAGCGCCGTGCTCACGCCAATCCGCACACCGGTAAAACTCCCCGGCCCGCTCACCACCACTATTACGCCGATTTCACTTCTCCCCGCGCCCGACGCAACCAGCAAACTCTCCAGCTCGCACACAATCGCCGCCGCCGCATCTCTCACCGGGAGCACTCGCTCGCCCAGCAGCCGCGCCGCGCCGCCGCCAACCCGCGAAAGCGCAATCGTCCCCCCTTCGCCGCACGTGTCAACGCCCAGCACAAGCTGCGTCGCATTCTTCGCTGGCGCGCTCATTTACACCTTCCCCAGCGCCTGCTCCAAATCCCTAATCAAATCCACCTTGTCCTCAATCCCCACGCTCAACCGCACAAGGCCCTCCGTGATCCCCAGACGCGCCCGCTCCTCCGGCGCAATCGCCATGTGCGTCGTCGTCGCCGAGTGAGAGGCCAAACTCTCCACCCCGCCCAAACTCTCCGCATTCAAAAACAGCTTCAACGCGCCCAAAAACCGCCCCGCCGCATCCCGCGTCCCCAGGTCAAAGCTCATCATCGAGCCAAAACCCTTCTGCTGACGCTTCGCCAGCTCATGCTGCTTGTGGCTCTTCAACCCTGGGTAATTCAGCCGCGTCAACTTGCCCGTCTGCTCGCCATAACGCTCCAAAAACTCCGCCACCGCGTTCCCATTCTCCTCATGCTGGCGCATGCGAAGCGGCAGCGTCTTGATCCCCCGCAACACCAGGTAGCACTCAAAAGGAGACAAAATCCCCCCCGCCGCCTTCTGCACCAGCAAAAAACGCTCCTTGTGCTCCGGCTTCGTCCCAATCAGCGCGCCGCCCAGCCCGTCCGAGTGGCCATTCAAAAATTTCGTCGTCGAGTGCATCACCACGTCCGCGCCCAGCGCCAAAGGGCTCTGCAGCGCAGGGCTCATGAACGTGTTGTCCACGCTCACCTCCACGCCTCGGCCATGCGCCAACGCGCTCACCGCGCCAATGTCCGTGATCTGCATCAGCGGGTTCGTCGGCGTCTCTATGTGGATCAGCTTCGTATTCCCCTTGATCGCACGCCCCACCGCATCCACGTCGCTCGTGTCCACATACTCCACTTCAATCCCGTAATTCACAATGATCAAATTCAACAGCCGCGCCGTCCCGCCATACACATTCGACGAGCAGATCATGTGCTCCCCGGCCTTCAGCGTCGCCACCAATCCGTAAATCGCCGCCATCCCGCTCGCAAACGCATGGCCGCTGTATCCGCCCTCCAGCGCCGCCAGCGCCTCCTCC
>JAJXXN010000097.1 GCA_021781075.1 Acidobacteriota bacterium
ACTGATGGTCAGGATGAGCGTGGATTTTCCGCAGCCGTTGGGGCCGAGGATGGCAACGTGCTCGCCAGTGCGGACGGAGAGATTTATGTCGTGGAGGACAATACGGTCGCCGCGGGCGACGTTGACGTTTGCAAGGGAGAGGAATGCCCCGTTACTCATGCTGATTACTCTGATTGTGGAATTTCGGCGAGCAGTCGCTTCCAGGTGCGCTGGTTTTTGCGGAAGGATTTTTTGAGGTCCTCCAGGGTGCGCTCGAAGTCGGAGTTATCGTGGAGCCCCTTCCAGGCGGGATTTTTCTGGAACCAGGGATAATTTTCGTTGCCGAGGTAGATGGCGCGACGCAGCCAGTGGAGGGCTTCGATGTGGTCGCCGTCCACGGCGAAGTAGGTGGCGAGCCGGTAGGCCATTTCACTGTCGGCCTCGGCGGCGGCGAGGGTTTCATCCTGGAGCAGCGTGGCGGCATGGTTGGCCTGGCCGTTGAGGACGTAGCAGAGGGCGAGAGTAGGGACGGCAATGCGCATGGAGGGGTCATCTTGAATGACGCTCTCAAGAATGCGGATGGCCTCGGTGAGGTTGCCGAGGCGCATTTGCTGATAACCGGCCGAGGTGCGCAGCAGTGGATGGCGGGGATCGAGCGCCAGGCCCTTTGCGAGTTCGTCGCCGGCGAGTTCGATTTGATTTTGATAATGGAATACGCGGGCGCGGTGATTGTAGAGCAGTGCGGCGTTTGAAGGGTTGAGCTTGAGGGCGCGATTGAACTCGGCGAGGGCCTCTTCGTACATGCCGTCGCCACGCAGGGCGATGCCTGCGACCAAGTGGACGTTCCAATCGTTGGCGCTGGTCGCGAGGAGATTGGCAATGCCGTGGCGCGCCGCCTCTTTTTCGCCGCGGGAGAGGAGCATATAGATGCGGTAAAGATTGGCTTCCGCGGAGCCGGGGTCGAGTTTGAGCGCGTCGTCGAAGGCGCGGCGGGCGCGCATGACATGGATCTGCCCGCCGAAGCCGTGGCGGACGTATTGGAGTTCGCAGATGCCGAGGCCGCTCCAGGCGGCGGAGAAGGTTGGATTGACGGCTGTGACGTGGGTGAACAACTGATGCGCGCGGTCCAGGTCGGCGCGGGCGCTGGTGCGGACCATGAAGGCGCTGAGCAGAGCCCGTGCCTGGAGATACTCCTCGCTGGTTTGCTCGG
Organism: Acidobacteriota bacterium; assembly: GCA_021781075.1. Taxonomy (GTDB): domain Bacteria; phylum Acidobacteriota; class Terriglobia; order Terriglobales; family Acidobacteriaceae; genus CAIMNN01. The sequence continues at coordinate 1,190 of JAJXXN010000097.1, forward strand.
GCAGGCCGTCGTCGCGCTGTGGGGTGCGGTATTGCTCGGCCGACTCGACGGCTTCCGAGCCGAGCCCCTGGAGCGCCACGTAGACTTCGTTTGAAATCTCATTCTGCACGGCGATCAGGTCGAGCGAGGGCACAGAGAAGGATCCACCAGTGCGGACGCTTTGCGCTTGGACATCGAGGAGTTGCCAACTGAGGTCGAATCCGCTCTCGGAGCGGAGGAAGCTGCCCGCGAGGACATGGGTTGCAAGCAGCTTTTGACCGACGGCAAGCGGGTCGAGTTGGGCGATGGGCAGGGTCATGAGCGCGCTGGAGGGCCGTACGATGATCGAGGGAATGCGCGCCAAACGGGTGGCGATGGCGTCGGCAAGGGCGTAGCCGTAAAGAGGGGCGACCTCAGTGGCGCCAAGGTTTGTGAAGGGGAGGACAACCAGGGAGTTGTGGTGCGCCGATTCCTCCTGCATGGCCTCGCGAAAGCGCTCGGCAAGCATGGAGAGAATGCCGGTGGCGCGCTTTTCATCCTCAGGGGTGGTGGGCAGATTCGCCGCGGCATCGCCTGGAATGACGCCAGTCTCGATGCTCTGCATTTTCATGATTGTCTTGAGCGCCTCGCGAACCTCGCCGGTGGTGTTGTATCGCGTGGCGGGGTTTTTTTCAAGGCAGGTGGCGATGACGCTCTTGATTTCCTTGGGAACTCCGGGGCCGGGGTCGGGAAGGTCGTTGAATTGAATTGCGCGGATGGCCTGGAAGTCTTCGGCATCGGGGCGGGCGAAGGGGTGATAGCCGCTGACCATCTCGTAGAGGATGATGCCGAGCGCCCAGATGTCAGATTGAGCGCTGGAGTGGCCGGTGACAAATTGCTCCGGGGCCATGTAACGGATGGTGCCTCCGCGGGCAGTGTAGGTGGCGGCTACGGTGGCGTCGGCCGATAGGGATGGCTTGGCCGGGTCGAAGTTCGTGTCGTCGGCGCGCAGACGACGGGCTAGTCCGAAGTCGAGGAGCTTGACGAGCCCACCATCAGTGAGCATGACATTCTGCGGCTTGAGGTCGCGATGGAAGATGCCTAACTCGTGGGCAGCGGAGAGGCCGTCGGCTATTTGAATGCCGACAGAGAGTGTGAGCGGAAGCGGTGCGGGGCCGCGGGCGATGATCGAGTCCAGCGAGCGCCCCGGGACGTACTGCATGACAATGTAGGCCTCGTCGCCGGTTTCGCCGACTTCGTAAATGGCGCAGACGTTGGGGTGCTCAATGGCCGAGGCAAGCCGTGCCTCGCGCAGGACGGTGTTGCGCATCTGCTCGGCGCTGAGCAGCCCGGTGCGGAGGATTTTGAGTACCACCGGGCGCTGGAGGAGCGTGTCGTTGGCAAGGTACACGACCCCGCTGCCGCCCGCGCCGAGCTTGCGGATGATTTCGTATTGTTCAATTTGCCTTCGTGCCATTGTCCTAGTTGATTGTAGACGGAGCGAGGTGAGGAAAGTATCAAGATGCGGCGGGGGGGCGAGCCGGTCTTTTACAATTCAATGAACCAGCAAGAAAACCTGTTTTGGAATTGGCTCAAAGTAGCAACCACACAAGGAGTGTGTCATGCGCAAAACCCCAAAGTTCCCTTTCGTGTTGAAGTTGTTCATCCTGTTCTGCCTCGTCGAATCGGCGGCAACATGCAACGCGCAACAGTACAAGACGGAGACGGAGATCCCGGAGCACTTCACGCGTCCCTGCCCGGATTGCGATTATGTGAAGCGCGTTGAGATGATCCCGATGCGCGACGGCGTGAAGCTCTACACGGTGATTGTGATCCCGAAGGGCGCAAAGGATGCGCCGATGGTGCTGACGCGCACGCCGTACAATGCGGCAGGGCGCGCCGAACGGAGCGATTCTCCACACATGATAGACGCGCTGCCACAGAGCGACGGGGATTTTGTGAAGGCGGGATTCATCCGCATTTACCAGGATGTGCGCGGGAAATACGGCTCGGAGGGCGGGTACCTGATGACACCACCGCCGGTGGGCCCACTCAATGATACTGGCACCGACGACACCACCGATGCATGGGACACGATCGACTGGCTGGTGAAGAACGTGAAGGAGTCGAATGGGCGCGTGGCGATGATTGGCTCGTCGTATGAGGGATTCACGGTGGTGATGGCGTTGCTGCACCCGCACCCCGCGTTGAAAGTGGCGGCGCCTGAGAGCCCCATGGTGAACGGCTGGATGGGCGACGACTGGGCGCACTATGGGGCAATGCGGCAGACTGGCAACCTGGATTACGCAATTGGCCAGGAGACGGCGCGCGGCGGCGGCATGGGCATGCCAGGCGATGAGCATGATGATTACACGGAGTGGCTGAAGCACGGATCGACGGGCGATTATGCAGTCTTTGCCGGGATTCAGGACCTGGGCCTGGTGAAGAACCTGGCCAACCACCAGGCGTATGATGCCTTTTGGCAGGGACAGGCGCTGGAGAAGCTGGTTGCCAAAACGCCGCTGACGGTTCCGACCTTGTGGGAGCAGGGCTTGTGGGACCAGGAGGACATGTGGGGCGCGAACCATTGTTACCAGGCGTGGGAACCGCAGGACAAGAACAATGACATGAATTTTCTGGTGATGGGGCCGTGGCGCCACAGCCAGATCAACCGCGAGGGATACACGCTCGGGCCCCTGAAATGGGAGGGCGACACGGCACTCCAGTACCGGCATGATGTGATACTTCCCTTCTTCAGGCAGTATCTTGTGGAGGGCGCGCCGAAGGCGGATACGCCACCGGTGTGGATTTACAACACGGGCAAGAACCACTGGGAGCGTTATGCGCAATGGCCGCCGGAGGCGAGCAAGCCGACGCCGCTTTACCTGACCGCGCAAAATGCAACCAGCGGGACGGGCGGATTGAGCTTTACGAGGCCGCAGGCGGGCAGCGGGGATTTTGACGAGTTTGTTTCCGACCCGGCCAAGCCGGTTCCCTACCGTCCGCGGCCGGTGGTGGCCAGCGATTACATGGGCTGGGGCAACTGGCTGGTCACAGACCAGCGCTTTGTGGATGGGCGGCCTGACGTGCTGACCTATGAGACCGAACCGCTGAAGGAGCCGCTGAAACTAAGTGGTGCGCCGGTTGTGAATCTGTGGGCGTCAACGAGCGGGACAGATGCCGATTGGGTGGTGAAACTCATTGATGTTTATCCCGGCGAAGACCCGGACCAGGCGGAGATGGGTGGCTATGAACTGCCAATCGCATTGGATATTTTCCGCGGGCGCTACCGCACGAGCTTCGAGCACCCGGAACCGATTGAGGCGGGCAAACCACTGCTCTACAAATTCACGCTTCCGAATGTAAACCATGTGATTTTGCCGGGGCACAGGATGATGGTGCAGGTGCAATCGACACTCTTCCCGTTGTATGACCGGAATCCGCAGAAATATGTGGAGAATATTTTCTGGGCGAAGCCGGGTGATTACCAGAAGGCGACGGAGCGGGTTTATCACGCGGGAGAGGCGGCAAGCTCAATTGAGCTGCCGGTGGTGAAGTAGACGGCAGTCAACAGAAAACAGCCGGCAGTTCAAGCGGGAACATGGAATCCATTTCGCCCGGGGACTGCCGGCTGTCCAGTGTTTGCTGGTTGCTGAATTGAATTAAAATCGAAGAATATGCTGAAAACATTGGAGTGGACGCCTGCGGGCGTGAAGTTTATTGACCAGACGAAACTGCCGCTGGAAGAGGTTTATGTCACGGCCAAGAGCCATGAGGAAGTTGCCGACGTAATTGTCACGATGGTGGTGCGCGGGGCACCTGCAATTGGCGTGGCGGCTGCGTATGGCGTGGCGCTGGGCGCTGAAAAATCGACGGCCCGGACGATTGAGGAGTTCCAGCCGGAGTTTGCGAAGATTTGCGCGCGGCTGGCCGGGACACGGCCTACGGCGGTGAATCTGTTCTGGGCAATTGACCGGATGAAGAAGCTGTTTGCGACGCTTGCTGCGGAAAAGGTTTCGATGCCCACAGCCAGGGAAAGTCTGCTGGCGGAGGCGCACGCAATGTATGAGGAAGACATTGCGGCGTGCAAGTCGATGGGCGCATTTGGCGGCGCGCGGATGCCGGCGGAGGGCGGCGTGCTGACGCATTGCAATGCGGGCGCGCTGGCAACCTGCGGCTATGGGACGGCGCTGGGCGTGATTCGCTCGGCGGTTGAGCAGGGCAAGAAAATCAAGGTTTACGCCGATGAGACGCGGCCCTTCCTGCAGGGGGCGCGTTTGACGGCTTGGGAACTGATGCACGACGGGATTGACACAACGGTGCTGTGCGACAACATGGCGGCTAGCCTGATGCGCGCAGGCAAGATTCAGGCGGTGGTGGTGGGCGCGGACCGCATTGCCGCCAATGGCGATTTTGCCAACAAGATCGGGACCTACAACGTGGCCATCCTGGCGAAGGAGCACGGGATTCCCTTCTATGTGGCCGCACCTTGGTCAACAATCGACATGGAAACGCCGAATGGCGAGGTGATCCCGATCGAGGAGCGCCCGGCAGTTGAGGTGACGCACCACGGAGGCAAGCAACTGACGCCGCATGGAGTGGGCATTGTGAACCCGGCCTTTGATGTGACGCCGGCAAAGTATGTAACGGCAATCTTCACCGAGCGTGGCACGCTCGAGGCGCCTTATGGCGAGGCGCTGAAGAGGATGGCTGGAAAATAAAAACCGAGGTACAAGCAAACGCCCGATGCTTGGCATCGGGCGTTTCTGTCTCTGAGCGGTGGATTACTTAGCCGAGAGGCCATCCATCTTGAGCTGGAAATCGATGATGATCTTCAACTGGTCATAGGGGACGGTTGCCGGCACCGGGCGGCCATTGATCATGAGCAGCGGTGTCTCATTGACTTCCAGGTCGGTGGCGAGCTTGGAGCCGGCTTCGACGGCGGCTTTGGTTGCCGGCAGATTGGCGCACTCCCCGGCCTTTGCGGGGTCGAGTCCTGCCTTGCTGACGGCGCTGTTCAGGGTCAGGGTTGCACTGTCGGGCGAGGCCAAGCCCTCCTGGCCTTCAAAGACCGCGGCGGCATAAGTGAAGAACGCCTTGTTGCCGCCCATCTTTGCCACGCAGTAGCCAACGGCCGCGGCATGGAAGGACTCAGGGTGGATTTTCTCGAGTGGGAAACTCTGATAAACAACCCGGGCATTCGGATAATCCGCGACGAGTTTGTCCATCGTTTCTTGTGCGGCCTTGCAGTGCGGGCACTGGAAGTCGGCAAACTCGACGAGCTCAAAGTCCTTGGAGTCACTTCCGCGATAGGGCCCGTCGGCACGCTGCTGAAGAATGGCACGGTTGTTGGCGAAGGGTTTGGCACCGAAGGGGATGAGCTGGTCGCCAATGATCATGTTCTGGCCGTCGGGCAAAACGTAAAATACAAGTGCCTGTGGCTTCTGCTTGCCGGTTTTATCGCCAACATAGACGACAACCTTGCTGAGTCCCTCGACGTGCGTCTTGAGGACAGCCGCAACCTCCCAAATGCGAGAGGTGTCATAGCCCCAGTTGGCATTGAAGAAGGCGTCCACGGTTTCTTTTGTAGGCGCAGCGGCGGTGAAATTGGCAGGATCAACCTTGGGAAAGATAGGCGCGGCGTTGGGCGCTGGAGCGGCCGGCTCCTGTGTGGAGACAGCGGGAACATCCTGCTGGGCTGCAAGAGGCATGGCAATGGCTGCGCACAACACAGCGGCGGCAAAGGGGTTCATCAAACGGATCAAGCAGTATCTCCTTGTGCGCAGGGAGATTTCATGCACCTGCGCTCATCGACTGAAAATGGATTTTGGACAGGGCGGACAAAACGGGCAAGCCCACCCTTCTAGCTTACACCTCGACCTTGACCGCAATGGGAAATCTGCGTCCCGTGCCAAAGGATTTTGCGGTGATCTTGAGGACGGGCGCGGCCTGCTGGCGCTTGTACTCGCTGCGCTCAATGAGGCGGACGAACTGGCGCACCAGGTCGAGGGGAATATTGTTCGCGGTGGCAATTTGTTCGGGCGCTTCGTAGCGCTCGACGTAGGCCTCGACAATGGGGTCGAGTATCTCGTAGGGCGGAAGCGAGTCGGTGTCTTTCTGGTCGGGGCGCAACTCGGCAGAGGGAGGTTTGGTGAGGATGGATTGCGGGATGATTTCACGCTCGCGGTTGAGCCAGTGACAGAGCGAGTAGACGCGGGTTTTGACCAGATCCCCGATGACGGCGAGCGCGCCGACCATGTCGCCATACAGCGTGCAGTAGCCGACGGCCATCTCGGATTTGTTGCCGGTGGTGAGCACCAGCGCATTGAATTGGTTGGAAGCGGCCATGAGGATTGTGCCGCGGATGCGTGGCTGGAGGTTTTCAGCGGTCAGGCCGGAGAGGGAGCGGCCCTCGGCGGTGAAGAGCGGGGCAAGCGCGGAGGAGAATTGCCGATAGGTATCCGCGATGGAGATGAGTTCGAAACGAATGCCGAGGTTTTTTGCCAGAGTGCTGCTGTCGGTGATGGAGCCCTCGGAGGAGTATGGGCTTGGCATGCCGATGGCGAGAACGAATTCCGGGCCAAGGGCCGCGGCGGCGATGGCGGCGACAAGGGCGGAGTCGATGCCACCGCTGAGGCCTACGAGAACACGTTTGAAGCCGCATTTGCGGACATAATCGCGTGTACCGAGGACCAGCGCATTCCAGGTGGCCTCGTCCTCGTTCACGGCGGGCGCGGGGATGGGCCGGGCAGTGGCAAAGTCCACGATACTCAGGTCTTCGCCAAATGAGTTGAGCTGCGCGACCGGCTCTCCCGCCGCATTGATGGCCATGGACGAGCCGTCGAAGATGAGGCTGTCATTGCCGCCAACCTGATTGACGAAGACAACAGGGACTTGATGAGTGGCTGCGATGGCACTGAGCATCTTGCGGCGAATGTCGAGCTTGCCGTGCCAGTAAGGCGAGGCGGAGAGGTTGAGGAGCAGCCCGGGGCGCTCACGCATCAACTCTTCGACGGGGTCGATGCTGTAATTGCGGCGTGGCCAGAAATGCTTGTCGTTCCATGCGTCCTCGCAGATGGTGATGGCGAGGCGAAAGCCGTCGAGCTCGATGATTTGCTGCCGGCTTGCCGGGACAAAATAACGCTGCTCGTCGAAGACATCGTAAAAAGGCAGCAGGCGCTTGTGCTGTTCGAGAAGGATGCGGCCATTGTCGAGGAGGATGGCCGCATTGGCGGCACGCTTGCCGGTTTGATTTTCAAAAGGCAGGGCAGCACCGACGAGGAGCGCGGTGGGAATGTCTTTTGATGCCTCGGCAAGTTCATTGACGGCTTCTCGGCAGCGGGCCAGGAAACTTGGCTTCTCTAGGAAGTCGGCCGGCGGGTAGCCGCAGAGAACCAGCTCAGAGAAGACAGTGAGGCGCGCGCCCTGGGCGGCGGCGCGGGTGCTGAAATCGATGATTTTTGCGATGTTGCCGCGGAAGTCGCCGACAGTCGGGTTGATTTGTGCAAGCGCAATCTTCACAGAATCATTTTAACCCTGCGCCGAATCAGGAGCCTGTGCCTGCGAGTACCACGCCAATGGTGCGGACAATGATTTTGAAGTCAAGCCAGATGGACCAGTTCTCGATGTAGGCGACGTCGAGTGAAATATAGCTGTCAAAGGACGGCTCCTGGCGTGCCTGAACCTGCCAGAGGCCGGTGATCCCCGGGGTGACGTCGAGGCGGCGGAGGTGGCTGAGCTTGTATTCGCGGACCTCACTGGCAATCGGTGGGCGGGGACCAACGAGGCTCATGTCGCCGATCACGACGTTGAAGAACTGGGGCAGTTCATCGAGGGAGTATTTACGCAGGAACCTGCCGAGACGCGTGATGCGCGGGTCATTTGCGACCTTGAAGAGCACGCCATCGCGCTCGTTGAGGTGGGCCATCTCCGCACGGCGCCTGTCGGCGTCAAGGACCATGGTGCGGAATTTGATGCATTTGAATACACTGCCCTTCTTGCCGATGCGCTCGGAAACATAAAAAATGGGGCCGGGAGAATCGAGCTTGATGGCAAGGGCGATGAGAATCATCAGGGGGGCGAGCAAAAGGACTGAAAGAGCGCCGAAAATGATATCGAGCATGCGCTTGAGCAGCAGGGCGGATTCCGGGACGTGACCACGGTGAAGCGGGATGGTGGGAAACTGCCCGATGTACTCAACATGGTTGGTCCATGTGGCGCCGTTGTACATTTCAGGGACGATGCGCAGGTCGACACCATTGCTTTGCGCCTGCTCCATGGTCTGCTGGATGAGGCATCGATCGGCAGGAGCCACAAAGAAGATTTCATCGACAAAGAGCCGTCGCGCATCCTCAAAGAGCGTGTCAATGCCGCCAATGACCTCCGCCGCGGCATTGGGAACTATGCCGCTATCGAGTTCAACGAAGCCGCTGAATTTGAAGCCCAAGTGGCGCATGTTCTCAATGTGATGACGCAAGACATGCGCCTCCACACCGGTGCCCACGATCAGCACGTTCCTGGTGCCTATGCCCTGGTCAAATTTCTGGTAGAGGACAAAGCGGTAAAGAAAACGTCGCAGGCTGAGCAGGAGGGTGACCAGTGTAATGGTCATCAAGACGATGCCGCGGGAAATATCCGGCGCCTTGATGATGTAGAGGGTGCCGGTGAGCAGAAGGCCCGCGGTGAGCGATGCCTGTACGCTAAGTCTCTGCTCATGGAGATAGTTGGGGATGCGACGGGGCTGATAGAGATTGCGGCGGCGACTGATAAGGATCAACGAGATGGAAAAGAGCAACAACAGGCTGAGGAGGATCCACATGGAGCGGCCGGGAAAAAGAGTGCCGTGAACGAAGTGCCGCGCGCTGGTGATTGGCGTTGTCCTGAGGTTGAAGACCGTGGCAATAAATGCGGAAATGATGATGCTTATCAGGTCCATGGCCATCCAGAAGGCGGCGGAATTGCCCGCCCCACGGCTCTGTGACTCGGCAGGTTGGTTGACCTGCTCTTGCACAGAACTCACCGTATCAGCAAACCGTTGCCATAGATCTGAAGTAGCCATAGGATTCAACGAACCTTGGGTTGGATGGATAAATGCACCGAAAACAGTGAGACAACAAAATGGTGCTGTTTACGGAAGTCGCATGATTCGAAACAGGTCAACCACTGCCTGA
>JAJXXN010000006.1 GCA_021781075.1 Acidobacteriota bacterium
ACCGCTACGCGGTGGCAACCCTCGCCGCCGGCCGCAACCTGGATGAAGCCTATGCGCAGGCCGCAAAGTGGCGTCCGCGGCTCATCAGCCTTGCCACCGAGGAGCTTGCCGCTGAACTCAATAAGCGGCTGAAGGCCGCCGGCATCACAGGCATTGACGTTGCGCACGGAACCGCCGGCACGGTCGCCTGCTCCACACACCCTGAGGTTGATTTCGTCGTCTCCGCAATCGTCGGCGTCGCCGGCCTTGAGGCCACCCACGCCGCCATCCTCGCCGGACGGCCTGTCGGGCTCGCCAACAAGGAGTGCATGGTCGCCGCCGGCGAAATCCTCACCCGCGCCGCCCGCGAGCGCAACGTGCCCATCCTGCCCATCGACAGCGAGCACAACGCCGTCCACCAGTGCATGAGGGTCGGCGCACACCAGGAGGTCAAATTCATCTGGCTCACCGCCTCCGGCGGGCCATTCCGCAAACTGCCCTTGGAAGACTTTGAGCGCGTCACGCCCGAGCAGGCCCTCAAGCACCCGACCTGGGTCATGGGTCGCCGCATCACCATCGATTCTGCGACCATGCTCAACAAGGGCCTTGAAGTCATTGAAGCCTGCCGGTTGTTTGATGTGCCACCAAGCCAGGTCCGCGTCACCGTCCATCCCCAGTCCACCGTCCACTCCCTTGTCGAGTACGTGGACGGCTCCATCCTCGCGCAGATCTCCGTCACCGACATGCGCCTGCCCATCCTCTACGCACTCGCCTTCCCGGAGCGCCCCGCCTCAAACCTCACCTTCGACCTCGCGCAGTTGAAGCACCTCGACTTTGAAGAGCCCGACCTTCTCCGCTTTCCCTGCCTGCGCCTGAGTTACGAGGCCGCAGCCAAAGGCGGCGCACACGCCATCGCCCTCAACGCCGCCGACGAAATCGCCGTCGAGGCTTTCCTGGGGCGGAGTATCGGCTTCAACGGCATCCCGCGTACAATTGAAGAAGTGCTTGCTAACACCCCGGAAGCGCATCCTGAAACGATCGCCGAGGTCCTCCGGGTGGATGCCGAAGCGCGCGAACGGGCGCGGGAGCTGACGCGAGGCTAAGATTTTTTTGTGGTATCGCCCGGCGAAATGCTTGCATCCAATCAAGTGGGCGCCCCGGAGAATTTAAGGAAAGCATGTCACATCTGCTGGTTGTCATTGTGTCGTTTATCGTTTTGCTGGCCATCATGGTCATCGTCCATGAGCTCGGCCACTTCATCGCCGCAAAACTTTTCAAAGTCCGCGTCGAGGCCTTCAGCGTCGGCATGGGCCCGCGCCTCTTCGGCGTGAAGTACGGCGAAACCGATTATCGCGTCTGCGCCTTCCCGGTCGGCGGTTATGTGATGATGACCGGCGAAAACATGCCCGGTGAAAACCTCGGCGCCAAGGCCGACGAAGCTGGGGAGTCGGGTCGGGACACCCCCGCAATTTCCGCCCCCGATCCCGGGGCGCTCACCTCCCATCCCCGCTGGCAGCGCATGATCATCGGCGTCGCCGGGCCGCTGGCCAACTTCATCTTCGCGTTCGTGGTCATGCTCGGCTTCTATTCGCTGGTCAATGAAGTCCAGCCCTTCTTTTATCAGCCGGTCACGCTCGACCTCGTCAGCCCCAATACTGCCGCAGCCAAAGCCGGGCTGCAAAGTGGCGACCGCATCCTCGCCGTCGGCTCCACTCAAAACCCGACCTACGAGCAATTTGTCACCATGATTACCCCGGATGTCGGGCACAGCGTCGCGTTGACCGTGGCGCGCGGCTCCGAGACGCTGCACTTGAGCCTCGCTCTGCCGTTTGACCCCAATCATCCGGAAAATTTCTCGCCCATGAAGCTGGGCATCATCCCCCAGGAGCAGAGCGGCCCCGTCTCCGTGCAGCAGGTCTTTGCCGGCCAACCGGCCGCCAACGCCGGGCTTGAGGCGGGCGACAAGCTCCTCCGCGTGGACGGTTACTCCATCCACTCCATCGAGGCGCTCTTGCCCTACCTGCAGGCGCAGGGCGGCAAGCCGATCCAGTTGACCGTCGACCGTAATGGAAAGACACTTCAGATCACCGCGCACCCGGAAAAACTTGGCGCGGAGGAAACCGGCGGCGTATGGAGGCTTGGATTCAAGCCCACGCCCGTGGATGTTGTAAGCAACCCGTTGAGCCTGGGCGAGTCAATCCAACACGCATCCGCCTTCTGCACCGACAATGCATTCGTGATTGTCCGGGTGCTGGGTAAAATTTTGACCCACCAGATTTCGGCCAAGACGCTCTCCGGCCCCATCGGCATGGCGCAAATGGCCGGTGACGTCGCGGAGACGCCGGGCATCGGCCCAAAGTTCTATCTCGGCGCCGAAATCAGCATGAACCTCGGCATCCTCAACCTGCTCCCCATCCCCATCCTTGACGGCGGCCTCATCTTCATCCTCATCATTGAAAGCATCCGCCGCAAGGACCTTTCGATGAACGTGAAGGAGCGAATTTATCAAGCCGCCTTTGTGCTCCTCATGGCGCTCTTCGCCTTCATCATCTACAACGACATCAGCAAGTTTTCCATCTTCCACCATTGAGCGGAAGTCGGCGGAAATCCGGAAGCATCATCATGCCAGTCACCACCACCATCCGCGTGCGCTACGCCGAAACCGACCAGATGAACGTGGTTTACTACGCAAACTACCTGGTCTGGTTTGAAATCGGCCGCGTGGAGTTTTTGCGGACGCTTGGCTACGCGTACAGCCAGCTCGAGCAGGAGCACAAACTCATCCTCCCGGTTGTCGAGGCCAACTGCCGCTACCGCCACCCGGCGCGCTACGATGATGAGATTCTGATCGAGACGCGGCCGGTGTTGCTGCGCGGCGCCGTACTCAAGTTCGCCTATCGGATTCTGCGCAAAGAACCAGGCGGTGCCGGGCCAAGGCTTCTGGCCGAGGGCGAAACCGTACACGTAGTCTGCAACGAGCACATGCAAAAATGCCCGCTGCCGCACGATTACGAGGCCGCGATCCGCGCCGCCATGCAGGAAAATTGATCTCCCTCGCACAGCGGTGACATTCTCCCGCAGGCTAGTCATCCGAATCAGCCCTGATCAAAATCAAAACGCCCCGCACTCGATGAATGCGGGGCGTTCCTGTTGTTGATGATGTTTACAGCCACGGGTACGCGCCAATCTCCTTGCAGAGTTTTGCCGCGCGCCGGGTCGCGGCAATTGAGTCAATCTCCGGGGACTTCAACACACGCCGCAAAATCGCCAACTGTGTCCGCAGCATGTCGCCCTCGGCGCTCGCGGTCAAAACCCGCCGCGCGGCCAACTCCACCTGTTCGTGCGCCTCAACCGCCAGCAGCGTGCAGAGTTCCACGGCAACCTGCGCCTTCGCGCTCCGGGCCTGCAAAAGTTTTTCCGCGCGCAGCAGCGAGGACTCCAGCGCGTAGACGCTGCTGATCGAGTCTGCTAGGTCCGCCATGATCTCCTGCTGCTCCTCAAGCGCGGCCATGTATTTTTGCGTGGCCACGCCGGCGGCAAAGAGCGCGGACTTCTTGATTGCGGCCAAGGTTGCCCGCTCGGCCACAAGCGGCCCACTCTCCTCGCCGCCCTCGCCAAACCCCGCCGGCTGCATCACCTCGTCCATCAGCTTCTTGATGGCCGGCATCAACGGAAGCTGCCCCTTCATCGCCCGCTTCATCAGCCAGCCGGTGATGATGAGCCGGTTGATCTCATTGGTCCCCTCGAAGATTCTGTTGATGCGCGCGTCGCGATAGGTCCGCTCCGCCGGGTAGTCCTCGACAAACCCGTAACCGCCCATGATGCCCACCTGCTCGTCGGCAACATAGCTCAGCATCTCCGAGCAGTAGACCTTCATGATCGAGGCCTCCACGGCATACTCCTCAATCCGCTTCTGCACCTCCCGCGCGTCGTGCGCCTGCTCGGCTGGAATCTGGCCGAGTGTCGCGTCCAGCAGCCCCGCCGTCCGGTACGCCATCGACTCCGAGGCAAAAAGCCGCGCCGTGGACCGCGCAATCTTCTGCTGGATCAAACCAAAGCTGTCAATGGACTTGCCGAAGGCCTTGCGCTCGGCGGCGTATTGCATCATGTTGGTCACGGCATGGCGCGCGCCGCCGATGCAGGCCACGCCCAGCTTGAAGCGGCCCATGTTCAAGACGTTGAAGGCAATGTGATGCCCCTTGCCCACCTCGCCCAGCACATTCTCCACCGGCACGCGGCAGTTGCTCAAAATCAGCGGGCAGGTGGAGGAACCGCGGATGCCCAGCTTGTGCTCCTCGGGGCCAACCGTGAAACCCGGCGCCGTGCGCTCAATCAAAAATGCCGTGAACTTTTCCGCGCCGTCCTTCTCCACCACCTTCACAAAGACGGTGAAAATATCCGCAAAGCCGGCATTGGTGATCCACATCTTCTCGCCGTCCAGGATGTACTCCTTGCCATCCTCGCTCAAACGCGCGCGCGCGCGCACGTTCAGCGCGTCGGAGCCGGAGGTCGCCTCGGAGAGCGCATACGCCGCCACCCACTCCCCACTGGCAATCTTCGGCAAATACTTTTTCTTCTGCTCCGGCGTCCCGTACCACACAATCGGCAGTGTGCCGATGCCAGTGTGCGCCCCAAATGCCGTCGAGGTGCTGGCCAGCACCGAGAGGTTGTCGGCTATCAGCGTGGTCGTGGTCTTGTCCATTCCCATGCCGCCATACTCCTCGGGAATATCCACCGACGTGAAACCCAGTTCCGCCGCCTTGGCCAGAATCCCCTTCATCACCCCTGCGGTCTTGGCCTCGATGGCCTCCGCCTGGGGCAGAATTTCATCAAGCGCGAACTTGCGGGCCGTCGCGGCGATTTGGCGCTGCTCCTCGTTGAGGTCTTCCGGTGTGAACACTTCAGCGGGTGTGCGTGTATCAAGCAAAAAGCTGCCCCCAGGGGCAGCAAGTATTGCGGATGAATTTGACGATGACATTTTGACCAGCCTCCTGGCAGAGAACACAATACGACGCGGGACGAAGAGTGCGCAACCCAATGCGGCTCGTGGCGCGGCAGCATTGATCGGCGATGGGGGGCGCTGGCGGCAACATCTGCTGGATTCATTGATTCAGACAACGGTCTCGCGCCACATTCTTCTGATGCCACATGTGGACAAGCCGGCGTGCTCATGCTCCGCGGCCTGGCCAGGTGCTCGGGCCAGACTATGCTCAGCACGCCTCAAGCCCCAAGCTGCAGGCCTTCAACACCGCCCTGCAAACGACGCAATCCGTGCATGGATTTTCGGCTTGGCGGAACACCCCGGCTTTGCCGCATTCGAAAGGCACATCGGGCAGGCGCGCAAGCTGCTGGTGGGAATGGGCGGAATGCCGATGGATGAATTTCTGAGGATACCGGCAGAGGATTTCTTCCGAGAATTTGAGAACCCGGGATTCATTCCAGCGCTTCCGGGAACGCTTTGAAAACAAAGTGACAATAAGCTGCATGGCTTACAATCACCTTATTACCTCAACGGAGGCTGAACCTTGCTGGCGGCTGCGGAATTGCTTCAATTGACAATTGGTGATGCCTCCCTATGGCTTGCCCCACACGCCCTGCACCGCTTCATCAGGAGCCTCACCGCCACCCCGTTCAAGGGTCTTTACCACCTCAACGCCTTCGACCTCGCCATGCTCATCCCCTACTTCCTGGTGATGATTGTGCTCTCCATCTATGGCATCCACCGCTATACCATGGTTTACCTCTATTTCAAGCACAAGGACAAATACAACCCCAACCCGCCCCGGCATTTTGATGAGCTGCCCCGTGTCACCATCCAGCTCCCCATGTTCAACGAGCAGTTTGTCGTGGAGCGGCTCATCGAGGCCATCTGCGCCATCGACTACCCCAAGGACAAGCTCGAAATCCAGGTCCTCGACGACTCCACGGACGAAACCGTGCAGGTGGCCTCGGCGGTCGTCGAGCGCTACAAGGCCCTCGGCCACCCCATCGAGTACATTCACCGCACCAACCGCCACGGCTTCAAGGCCGGGGCGCTCGATGAGGGGCTTGCAATCGCGAAGGGCGAGTTTGTGGCCATCTTCGACGCCGACTTCCAGCCCCCGCCCGATTGGCTCATGAAGGTCATCCACCACCTCGCCGAGCCAAACATCGGCATGGTCCAAACCCGCTGGACCCACCTCAACCGCGATTACAGCATGTTGACGCAAATCGAGGCCATCCTCCTCGATGCCCACTTCGTCCTCGAGCATGGCGCGCGCACACGCACCGATGACTTCTTCAACTTCAACGGCACCGCCGGCATCTGGCGCAAGCAGGCCATCTATGACGGCGGCGGCTGGCAGCACGACACGCTCACCGAGGACACGGACCTCAGCTACCGCTCCCAGCTCGCCGGATGGAAATTCAAATACCTGCCCGCGGTCGAATGCCCCGCCGAGCTGCCCATCGAGATGACCGCCTTCAAAACCCAGCAGGCGCGCTGGGCCAAGGGACTCATCCAGACCTCCATCAAGGTCCTGCCCCAGGTCTTCCGCTCCAATGTCCCGCGGCGCATCAAGATTGAGGCCGTCTACCACCTCACAGCAAACATCAGTTATCCGCTCATGGTCATCATGACCGCCTGGATGATTCCCGCCATGATCGTGCGTTTCTATCAGGGATGGTTCGAGATGTTGCTCTTCGACGTGCCGCTCTTCACCGCCTCCACCTTCTCCATCGCTGTCTTTTACCTGGTCAGCCAGCGCGAGCTCTTCCCAAAATCCTGGATGAAGACCTTCCTGTACCTACCCATGCTCATGGCCCTCGGCGTCGGCCTCACCGTCACCAACACCAAGGCCGTCATGGAAGCGCTCTTCGGAATCAAGAGCGCCTTCGCCCGCACACCAAAATATTCCGTCGCCAAGAAGGGCGAGCAATCGAAGGCGGCTAAAAAATACCGCAAGCGCCTGGTCCTCGCGCCTTGGATCGAGCTCCTGCTTGGCGCCTACTTCTTCGGCGCCATCCTCCTCACCTTCTCCAACCACAACTACTTCACCGCGCCGTTTTTGATCCTGTTCGTCGTCGGCTACTGGTACACGGGGCTGATGAGCCTGCTGCAGGGCCGCTTCGACCGCTGGCGTTCACGTGCCGCCAGCGACGAGGAGGAATCCAGCCCGAGGCCATTCCCGGTCGGGGTGTGATGAGATGAAGCCTCAATTAATTACTTGGGATTCCAATAAAGCTCAATCTAATATAGAGAAGCATGGTGTGGATTTTGTGGAAGCTGCGACAGTTTTTCGCGATCCCCTCTTGCTTTATCTAGCGGATTTGGCGCATTCTCAAGAAGAGGAACGATGGATAGTTCTCGGCGAATCCGAACGACAATTACTTCTGGTTGTTGTGCATACCGAGAATGACCAGACAATCCGGTTGATAAGCGCCAGAAAGGCAACGCCCAAGGAAAGGAGACAATATGAGCATCAATCACAAGATCAACGAGAAAAATGACGATATGCTACCAGAGTATGACTTCTCGCAGGCTAAGCGCGGCAAGTATTCAAAACGCTTCCCAAATGATGTGGTGATGGTGACATTGGCTCCTGATGTGGCTGCTGCGTTCCCGGACGCGGATTCGGTGAATGAGGCTTTGCGTGTTTTGATAAAGGCTGCGAACAAGGTTGCCCCGGCGGCGTAATCAAACATTGCTGCAAAGAGCAGAACTCTTTTCTGCTTATTCGATCTTTCTGATATTTGAGCGCCATGTTCATTTCATTCTCATCCCTTGACACACCCACTCCCCGCGCAGGAACCTCATCACATGCGCATTACACGCCTCACGCTCACTGCCCTTGCCCTGCTCTTTGCCATTACGGCCCTTACGCCCGCGCTCTCCGCGCTTGAAAAACAGCCCACCGCCACCTACCACGCCCGCCGTGCGGCCCTCGGCGAAAAATTGCAGGGCGGCATTGCCATCCTTTTTGCCGCTGAAGAGTCCGAGCTCGACTTCGCCAGCTATCGCCAGGACCCCGACTTCTATTACCTCACCGGTTGGAACGAGCCCGGCGCCGCGCTCATGATCCTTGGGCCCGCCAAGGCCGCAGACTCGCCCATGGGCACAACCGAAGCCCAACCCTACCGCGAGATTCTCTTCCTGCCCAACCGCAACCTGCGCGTCGAACGCTACACCGGCGCAAAGATGGACGCCGCAACGCCGAACGTCACCACACTCTCAGGGGTGGACGAGGTGATGGCGCTCAGCGACCTCCCCGCGCTGCTGAACAAATTGATCGCCGCGAACCCCGCGCTCGCGGCAAGACTGGCCACGGAACCGGACTCCAAGCTCGCCGACACCCTCCTCGACTGGACCGCCATCACCTTCTCGCAACACCACCCGCCCCACACACGCGACCTCTCAAAACTCGTCGCCGAGCTGCGCCTTATCAAGGACCCCGGCGAGATCGCGCTTTTGAAAAAAGCCTCCTACGCCTCCATCCTCGGCCAGCGCGAAATGTTCAAGACCGTGCATCCGGACGTGACCGAGCTTGCCGTCGCAGGCGCCATGACCAAGGTGTGGATGGACAACGGCTGCGAGCGTCCCGCCTACTTCCCCATCGTCGGCTCGGGGCCGAACTCGACCACACTGCACTACTCGGAGAACTCGCGCACCATGCGCGACGGCGAACTGGTCGTCGTCGACGCCGCCTGCGAGTACTCCATGTATGCCAGCGACATCACGCGCACCGTGCCCGTCAACGGCCACTTCACCGACCGCCAGCGCGAGATCTACAACATCGTCTACAACGCGCAGAAGGCCGCAATCGAATCCTTCGTCTCCGGCAAATCAAAGCTCCTCGATTGGTCGCACACCGACCCCGACGCGCTCGACACCGTCGCCTACAACTACATCAACACCCACGGCAAGGGGCCGAATGGTGAACCCCTCGGCAAATACTGGATGCACGGCATCGGCCACATGATGGGCATCGACGTGCACGACGTCTACACCCAGATCACCTATCCCGCGGTCTTGAAACCGGGCATGGTCTTCACCATCGAGCCGGGCGTGTACATCCCCGAGGAGAATATCGGCGTGCGCCTGGAGTGCGACTTCCTCGTCGGTGAGGATGGCAAGCTCATCGACCTCGACGCCGACCTGCCCCACACCGCCGAGGAAATCGAAGCGGCGATGAAGGCGAAGTGATGGCCGGTGAAGAGCGCACACTGCTACCAGATGATGAGGTGGAGCGCCCCTCACGCGCCGGGCAGGAGGAGTTCCTTGCACAGGAAGAAACGCCGCGCCCGTCCGTGGAGCTCGCACCCTTGGTTGAAGTCTTTCGCGCGCAGTTGATTCCCTGCCTTGAGGAGTGTCGCGCGGGCCGTGCTGGTTTGTTTTTCGATGCCGGCCCCGGCATCTGGCCCGAGGCCGAAAAACTCCGCGAGCTGGCCTTCGCGCTCCAGCAGATCCACGCGCAGCAAGACGACCGCTCGCCTCTTGTCGATGAGTTCCTCGACCTCTGCACCATCCACGGCGAAAGCAACCCCGGCGAACCGCGCCTCGCACGCCAGTTCCTCGATCGCATCGACAAGGCGCAGGTCGGCTCGCCAACCGAGGCCCCGCCCCCGTGGATGAAGCCCGAGGCGAAGCCATGATTCTTGTGCGCGCATTTTTCGCCCTCGCCGCCGGGTTCATCGTCGTGCTCGCCGCGCAGGCCGCGGCAACCCTCGTGCTCCGTCGTCGCGTCCCCTCCTGGGCCGGCGCGCAGCCGAAACCAGGAGCGGGCTACACAATGGCGAATGGGGGAATTTTGCTGGTCGCATCGGCGGCGGGCGGTTGGGTGACTGCGCAACTGGCACAGGCCAACCCGCTCGTCCACGCACTCGCCCTGGCCCTGGCCCTGCTCCTGCTCTCGGCCCTCACCGCCATGCAGGCGCGCGGAAGGCAGCCGCTCTGGTATTTGCTGATGATGCTGCCTGTCGCGCCACTGGGGGTCTTCGCCGGCGGGATTCTCTTCCTCCGGTGGACCGGGTTGCTTTGAGAACTTGTTGAAAACTGTTTTTATAGTGTAGGCGAAGAGTGCAAAATCATCCCACAGGGGCTGAAGCCCTTAATTTTGCTGTCGTTTTACGGCACGACTAAAGTCGTGCCCTTTCAAAACATGACCGCGCCAGTAGTCTTTCAACAAGCTCCTGATAAAGAAGGCCGGGGATTGCTCCCCGGCCTTCTTTTGTTTGTGGAACCCCGTTTACCACCGAATGCCAAACGTGACAGGAATCAAGCTTGTTGTCCCTGTGTAGAGCGGAGCACTT
>JAJXXN010000027.1 GCA_021781075.1 Acidobacteriota bacterium
TGCACCAGCTTGAGCCGCGCGTGCCGGAGCGGCTGATTGTGGCGCACCTGGGCAATGGCGCATCGATTGCCGCGGTCAAAAATGGCCGTGGCATTGACACATCAATGAGCATGACGCCGTTCAGCGTGTCGTTGAGCGGCAGCCGCACGGGCGACATGGACCCGGGAGTGATGATTTACCTTTTGCGCAAACTGGCGGAGCAAAAGCCGGCGACGCTGGAGGCGGCCGATGAGTTGGAAGCCATCATCGGCAAGCGCGCGGGGCTGTTGGGCGTGAGCGGGGTGAGCAATGACATGCGCAGCCTGCGCGAGGCAATCGCGCAGGGGGACAAACAGGCGCGGCTTGCGGCAAGCCTGTTCACACGCTCGATTGCCAAGTACATCGCAATTTATTTCGCGGAGCTGGGCGGGGTGGACATGCTGGTTTTCACGGGCGGCATCGGCGAGAATGACGCGGATTCGCGCGCCGAGATCTGCGCGGGCCTGGGCGCGCTCGGCATCCGGCTGGACGCGGAGAAAAACAATTCACGCGGCATGGCAACCATTTCCACCGATGACTCGCGGGTTGAGGTGCGCGTAATTCCCCCCGCCGAGGACCTGATGATTGTGAACCATGTGTTGCGGCTGATGAATTAGTTACGACGCGGAGGCTGGCGCGGCGGCGCGGTAATATCCAATGCGCCACGGGCGTGCAGTAGACTGGAATTTTGCGAAGGAGTTCTGCGCGATGCCACATGCCCACACCCACGCCTCCCCTGCCCTGCGCCGCTATGCGTGGGGCTTTTTGGCCTACTCGATTGCGGTGATTCTGTGGGGGACGATTGTGCGCGCGACGGGCTCCGGCGCGGGATGCGGCGACCACTGGCCGCTGTGCAACGGCACGGTGGTGCAGCGTGCGGCGAGCATGGAAACAATGATTGAGTTCACGCACCGCTTGACGAGCGGGCTCTCGCTCATTGGAGTGCTGGCGCTGGCGGTGTGGAGTTTTCGCGCTACGGCGCGCGGCCACCTGGCGCGGCACATGGCGGCACTCGCGGTCTTGTTCATGGTGGTTGAGGCGATACTGGGTGCGCTGCTGGTGCTGTTGGGGCTGACCGCGCAAAGCACCTCGCCGCTGCGGGCGCCTTACCTGGCGCTGCACCTGACCAACACGCTGCTGTTGATTGCGGCACTGTCGTTGACGGCGCATTTTTTGGGGCGCGACGAGGCGTGCTTCAGCGGCAGGGTGAAGGTGGTTGCGCCGTGGGCGACCTTGGCGGGCGTGCTGGTGCTGATGGTAGTGGCCGTGACGGGCTCGCTGGCCGCATTGGGCGACACACTCTTCCCTGCCGCGACGATCACGACGGCCTTGCGCCAGGATTTTACTGCGACCAGCAACTGGCTGTTGCGCTGGCGCTGGACGCACCCGACGGTCGCGTTGATGGCAGCGGCATTTTTGCTGTGGATGCTGCTCAAGGCGCTCGACGACACGAGGCAGCGGAGGCTGGCGTACTTCATCCTCGCGCTCCTGCTGTTGGAGTATGGGTTGGGCGCGCTGAATGTGGCTTTGCTGGCCCCGGTGTGGATGCAGGTGGCGCACCTGTTGGCGGCGGATGTGCTTTGGGTGGCACTGGTGATACTGGCGGCGCGTATGACCGTGGTGCGACGCGAAGCCTGAAAACGCGGCAATTCTTTTCCCTTGCCTCCGGGCTTGCGCGGGGTTAGGTTGATAGATGCACGAGAAACCATTCCACTGAAATGTTCATGAGGAGCGCCGCAAATGACCCACTCGACAGCACCGGTGCGCACCACGACGGATTTCAGCCGCCGCAATTTCTTCCGCATGGCGGCAGGAGCATCGGCACTGGCTACCATGCCGCTGCTCAGCGAGATGGAGATGGCGCGGGCGCAGATGCCGCGTTTCACCGACCCGGACAAGGGCATACATATTGATGCCAACGAGAATCCCCTGGGGCCATCGGCAGCCGCACGGCAGGCGATTGAAGAGATCATCCCGCGCAGTGGACGCTACCTCTTCCCGTACAAGGACAAGTTCACCGACCTGTTTGCTGAGACAGTCAACGTAAAGCCGGAAAATGTTGTTGCGTTTGCCGGCTCGACGCAGGCGCTGCATTTTGCCATCCTCGCGCATACATCCAAAGAGCGCGGCCTGGTCATGGCCGATCCTGGCTACGAGCCCCCAATGTGGGCGGCGAAGTTCAATGGCGCGCCCATCTTCCAGGTTCCGCTGGCCGACCCACGGGGAAAGGCGTCGCACGATGTGCGTGCGATGCTGAAGGCGACGGCGACACCGGGCGTGATTTACCTTTGCAACCCGAACAACCCGACAGGCACGGCGACAAGCCGCGCGGAGATTGAGTACGCGGTGGAGAACGCGCCGAAGGACACACTGGTGCTTATCGACGAGGCGTACATCCATTTCTCCGACGAGCAGCCGTCGCTTGATTTTGTGCGCGCGGGGAGGAATGTGATTGTACTGCGCACCTTCTCTAAGCTTTATGGCATGGCCGGCCTGCGGCTGGGATGCGCAATCGGCCGCGAGGATTTGGTGAAGCAGCTTGTGCCCTATGGGGCGGACAACCCGCTGCCAGTGACGGCGGTGGCGGCGGGCAGGGCCAGTCTTTTGGAGAAGGACCTGGTGGCCACGCGCAAGAAAATCAATGCGGAGACGCGCGAGGCGGCCTTTGCGTGGCTGCGCGATGCCGGTTACAACTGCACGCCCTCCGTGAGCAACTGCTTTTTGCTGGATGTGAAGCGGCCGGGCAGAGAGGTGATTGCCGCCCTCGCCCAAAAAAATGTCTTTGTAGGCAGACTGTGGCCAAGCTGGCCAACCTGGGTGCGCATCACGGTGGGCACGCCGGAGGAGATGCAGATTTTCCGCAAGGCTTTCAGCGAAGTGATGAGCCGGACGACGGCGCACTTTGGCGAGCCACCGGTGAAGGCGTGGCGGCGGGAGTTCCCCTATGCGCGGTTGTCGTAGGCGGAAAAATCATTGCCCTAGGATCATTCAACCCATGTGGAGTGCGCGGCACCGGCGCACGCCGCCCTTCGCACCGGGCGATGGAATGAACTAACCTGAAGCCAGGTTCATTCAACGGGGCGGCAGAGATTGTTTGCGATGAGTTTGAGATTGCGTTTTGTTACCGTCATTTTTTTGGCGGTGATGTTGCTGGTGTGGGCGCAGGGCCCGGGGATGGCGCAGGGGCTGAAGCCGCGCGTGATTGTCTTTGTGCACGGGCTGCATGGGGACCGCACGTCGTGGCGCGCGTCGAACGGGGCGTACTGGCCGCAGATGGTGCAGACGGACCCGCACTTCGCGCATTCGGACGTGGTGGTGGCGGAGTACCCGACGCCCTCGCTGCATGGTCAGTACTCGACGTCCCAGCTTGCGGAGATTTTATGGCAGAGCCTCAACCAGCAGCAGGTGTGGGAGCACCGCGAGGTGGTGATCATCGCGCACAGCCTGGGCGGGATATTGAGCGAGGAGATGCTGTTGAACCACCCGGCGGACGCGGCGCGGGTGGTGTTTGTGGTTGCGTACGCGACGCCTCACCAGGGTTCTTTTGTGGCCAACCTGGCCAAGGTTTACGACAAGGACCCGCTGCTGAGCGATTTGCGCGACGGCAACGACAATACGTTTTTGATGGACCTGGAGCAGCGTTGGCGGAGCACGCCGGAGGTGGCGCGCATCCACCGCTTCTGCGCCTACGAGAGCCTGGACACGCAGTCGGGCGAGGGGATCGGGAAGGTGCTCCATGCGCACACGCGGGTGGTGAGTTATTACAGCGCGACGTATGGCTGCGATGCGGACACCCCGCCGCAGAAGATCAACGCGGACCACATAGACATCATCAAGCCGGCAAGCCGGAATGCCGAGGCGTACAAATTTTTCGCGCGGCTTTATGCGAGCCACCCGATCATCGACACGGTGGAGAGCGTGCGCGACAAGGAGGTGACGGGGCTGGGCGTGGAGTGCAACAAGAGGATGGCCAACCCCGACCTGCAGGTGGCGGTGGCGCTTGACGGCGCGTTGAACGAGCAGGTTTTGTCGGCGGAGGCGGAGTACTTCAACACGGAGAAGATCCGCAATGCGGCCCCGCCCACGGTGGTGAAGATTGACGGCAACGGGATTGCGCATGTTTCCTACTCGTTCGAGGGCGAGGGACGGGGTTGGCTGCTCGGTTGCCCGACGGGCCGCGCGTCGATTGTGGTGCACTTCAAGATTCAAAGCCGGGTGCCGGTGCGGGAGTAAAGCGCGCGGCAGTGAAAAGCCCCGCGGTTGGCGGGGCTTTTTTGATTGAGGAGGCGGGGCGCGGTTAGAACTGCACCTTGACGGCGAAGACGGCGTTGAAGGGCTCGCCGGGGCCGATGCCGGGGTTGCCGAGGTATGGGCCAATGGTGGAACCGATGGCGCCGCCGGAGCCGAGATAGGCGCCCGGGTATCCGACGGGGGCAAGGTTCATGCGATTGAATACGTTGAAGAGGTCCGCGCGGAATTGCAGGTTCACATCCCGCACAACCTTCGTATTCTTGATCACCGTCAGGTCAACGGCGGAATAGCCTGGGTTGTTGAATTGGCCGCGGCGCTGCGGCGAGTAAGTGTAACTCTGCCCCGGGTCGCAGACGTAAGGAGTGATCGTGTCCGCGCAAACATACGACTGCTGGTTCGGCGTGCTGGGGCCGTAATCGGTAAACGATGCCGGATTGAACCACTGCACATAGCCGGGGTTGCCGCCGCTCGGCGCCACAAGCTTGTGGCTGATGCCCTGGTAGGGGTTGCCAATCTGGAAGGCGCGGTCGGCGTACTCACCATTGTTGCTGGGGTTGGTGGCCGAAAGCACGGTGAAAGGCAGGCCGCCGTGGAAGCTGAAGTCGGAGCTGAACTCCCAGCCCTTGCTCAGGCGCTCGGGGCCGCGGAACTTCGGCACAATGTAATCGACATACCCGGTGAAGTTCTGGCGCTCATCAAAGTCGGAGTTGCCGTACTCAGCCTTCTCGTTGAGCGGGTTCTGCGGCAGATAGGGCAGAAGCCCGGTTTCATAGTCGAGGGCATGGCCCCAGGTGTAACCGAGCGAGGCGGAAAGCCCTCGCCAGCTTTGCAGGCGCAGAGAAGTCTGCAAGGAGTTGTAATTCGAGTTGAGGCTGCTTTTCGCCGTGTCAATCACACCGTACTGCTGAAATTGCCCGTAGTAGGGGCGGGTGGCGTTGGGATTGTTAAAGAGCGCAGTGCCCGGCTGGGCGGGATTGATGTCAAAGATGCCCATCAGGTGCGTGGCATGGTTGCCAACATAACCAACCTGGAAAATCACGTTGGAGCTGATGCTCTGCTGGATGTTCAGGTCGATGGACTGGGTGTAGGAGGGGCGGAAGTTCCGGTCGAAATTCGAGAGACTGACGCCGGTCGCCGTGGCCTGGTTCGATAGAGCCTGCGTGTAGTTCTCAAAGACCGGTACGCCGGGCGCAATGATTGTGGATGCGTTGCCGGTGGCCTGCACGACTTCGTTTGCGCCCGCGGGGTTCAGCTCCGGCCCGAAGACCGAGATGTTCTGCAGGCTGTTGTTCTGCAGAATTGACTTGAGGTAAATGGAGTCGTAGTAGAAACCATAGCCGCCGCGCAGCACGGACTTGCCCGCATCATCAAGCTGGTAGCTGAAGCCGATGCGCGGGCTGATGCCGCCCCAGAACTTGTTGTACAGGTTGGAAACATCCTTGCCGACAACCGCAAGGCCGGTGTTGGCAATGGACGGGTCGAAAACTGAAAGGTCCTGCTTGCCTGTGTGCAGCGGGCCTTCGTAGTCATAACGCACGCCGTAATTCAGGCTGAGGCGCTTCTGCAGTTTCCACGTATCCTGCGCGTAGAGCGAGAAGGTGTTGATGTAGACCATGCGCTTGGGGTCGCCGAGGATGATGGAGGACGAGGAGGGGTCATAGCAGCCGGCAAGGAAGTCGGCGAGATAGGTGCTGTTGAGGTCGTAGTTGAAGCCGGGCGTCTGGCCAAGGTTCTGCGTCGCCAGTGCCGCGCAACTGCTGCCGGTGTTGCCGCTCCAGGGGCCCTGCGAGCCATCGAAGTAAATGGTGCCGCGCTGGCCTGTCTGGTAGAAATCATCCACCTGGGCCTGGCGATATTCGCCGCCGAACTTCATCTCGTGCGCGCCCTTGGTCCAGGCCAGATTTTCATCCAGGTGGCCGGTGGTGTCGTTGCGGCCGGAGTTGGGGGTGATGCCGATGGGGTCAAAGCCTGCGCCGCTGGCCGTGAGGCCATTGTTGCCGCCAACAGCTGAAATTTTAATATTCGGCGCGCCGGCAAGCGCGGGCGAAGTGACGCCTGTATCAAGCCCGAGGCCCTGCAGGTTGAAGTTGGTGTTGGCGTCCGAGAAGACTTGATTGAAATAGCTGACACCCGCCGAAAGCTGGTTGGTGATGTTGGGCGAGATGACGCGGTTGTAAACCAGTGAGAAGTTCTGCACGTGGATGGGCGCGTTTTCAAAGTAGTAGTAGTCCTGCGAGTTGGTCGGCGCCTGCTGCGTGCCCTGCCCGATAAACCAGACGAAGGAGAGATGATCGCGGTCCGTGAGGCTGTGGTCGAGGTGGATGAGCCCGTTGTAGCTGTGGCCGGTTTCGTTGGCTGTGGAGATGTAGTTGGGAGCGGTCGCAGGGCCGGTCAGAAGCGAGGAGGGCCAGAGGCCGGCGTAGGAACCGGAGCCATTGAGAAGGTTCGAGGAGACGGAGTTGTGCGGGATGCCGTAAAAATCCAGCAACTGATAGGCGAGGTTCTGGTAGGCGGTGGAAGGCTCGGTGGCGGTGTTGCCCGCGCCAATGACAAAGTGCTCGTACTCACCGCCGAGGAAGAAGAAGGTTTTGTCGTGCCAGATGGGCCCGCCGACAGAGTAGCCGTAATGCAGGTCGCGCGTTTTCAGCTTCACGCCCGTGACCGGGTTGGTTGCCTGAAAAAATTCATTGTGGTTGTAGTAGTACCCGGAGCCGTGGAGGTTGTTTGAACCCGATTTCATAATCACATTGGCTGTGCCGCCGGAGTTGCGGCCAAGCTCGACGGTCCCGGAGGAGACGAAGCTGAAGTTCTCGATGGAGTCGATGGGAAGAATCACACCCGGGATCGCCGAGACGCCGCCCTGGTTCACCGCCGGCTCATTCCACCAGAGGTCGTTGTTATCAGTGCCCTCAATCTGCCAGTTGACGTTGTTGGAGCGGGAGCCGTTGACGGCGCCGTTGCCAGCGCCGCCGCCGGTGGAGAAACCGGTAAAGCCGGTGGTCTGCGCGAGCATCTGCGTGAAGTCGCGGCCCGAGTTGGGAATGTTCTGCACGGCAAGTTCAGGCAGCACTGTGGTCTGCTGGTCGCTTACAGTGTCAATGGCGAGCTGGTCGGCGGTGACGGTGACGGTTTCACCGCTGGACGCAACCACAAGCTTCACAGGCAGCGCATAGGTGGTGCCGGCGGTCACCGGCACCTTCTCCACCTTGATGGTTTTGAAGCCGGTGGCTGCAATGGTGATGGTGTAAGACCCGAGAGGCATTTCGGCAAACGCAAAGTCGCCGGCGGATGATGTTGCCGCCTTGTACGTGGTGTTGGTTGCTGTCTCCACCGCGATGACCTGCGCGCCGGGAACCACCGCGCCGGATTGGTCCGTCACCGTGCCGCTGATGGCCCCGCGGAAAGTTTGGGCATTGAGCACGGGTAAGAAGAGTGCCAGCACTGGAACAAGGAAAATGAGTGTGCGTAGGGTGCGAAGATGCTTCATGTGCGTCCTTCCTCAAAAAAATTGATGCGGATGTGTTTTTTGTGGGTACAACAGGGGTGGGGAAAGTTCAGCGGGAACAGCAACAGCCACGGAATTTAAACATCATTAAGGGCATGTTTCAAAATATAGCGTGTTGGATAAAAAATGCAACTCCAAAAACTGAATGGCGGACCTGAACCGAAGTCGCACATCACACCGGTATGCGGGCGCAAAATGAGCAAATTGAAATACATGCCGGATTCAATCACATCGCAATGGCAGCGGAAAACAACTTCAATTGCGGGGCGGATCCATATAACTTCCTTATGCGGCTGCCGCCCCGATGACCCGGATGAGCAGCTTTCCGGTCTCATGGGTGAGGGTCACCTGCTGTGTTTTGACTGGGTGCCGCGGGTTATGGATTGCTTCGGGAAAAAGGCCGGATTGGGGCACGGCCATGTTGCAAGGCCTGGGCAGGGCGGATTTGATGGTACCGGCAATCATATTGGCGATTTCCTTGGCCGCATCCAGCGCGTCGGACTGCGTGACAGTTTCGGCCGGCTGCATCAGCATGGCGGCGGTTGCGGTGATGGCCAAACCACCGCAAAGGACAATCTCAATGCAGCCATTCCAGGCGCCGTTGAGAAGCACGCAACCCACCACATCTCCATTGCAGAGCATCAGTTCCGCGCCCAGCTCCGCGGGCTTGAGTTGCATGGAGAGCATCTGCTCCCAGAACTGCGAGCTGGCCTTGACGATGCTTTCTTCATCCAGTTCAAAAGTCATGCGCGTCTCGGTGGGGTGGCAACACTGTCAAAGGATTTATCGGAGAACAAGTGCGGAAGATTGAGAGGGAAGGCGCAGGGAGGGGGACACACGTCATTAGGAAAAATTAAGGTAATTTGACAGGCGGGAAAATCAGACGGTGAGTCGTTCGAGTTGCTCTGGCTTCGTAATGGTGATGCTGGCGCCACGGATTGCGATCCACTGGTCGCGCCGGAACTGGTTGAGAAGGCGGGTGACGGTCTCGCGCGAAGTGCCTGCCATGTTGGCGACTTCCTCATGGGTGAGGGCCATGGTGAATTTGAGTTCGGCGCGGCCGTTTGCTGTGGAGCGTGCCCAATCGAGGAGGAGGCGGGCGAGACGCCCGGCGGCGGAACCGGAGAGTGCAAGCCGCTTGGCATCGTGGAAAACGGTGAGGTACTCGCCGGAAAGCGACTGTGCAGCATGCATGCTGGCAATACCGTGACGGCCGAGAAAGTCAATGAACTCCTGCTTGCGCATGGTTTTCACCTGGCAGCGCTCTATGGCCTCGGCGGTCACTTCATGGGAAACGTTGGCAAGCACCGCACTCAAGCCAAGCACATCACCGGGCCCGGCAAGCTTGAGGATCATGGTTTTGCCCTCGCGCGAAGTGGAGGAGATTTTCACCTGCCCGGAGCAGATGACAAAAACATTGCGTACCGTGTCGCCTTCTGAAAAAAGCTTCGCCCCGCGCGCCAAATTCATAATAATGCCAATGCGGTCGTAATCTTCCAGAGCCTCAGGCGTGAGGTTGCAGAACATACGTAAGTGACGATTCTCGCAATTGATACAATCGTCCGCTGCGCGTTGTGGTTGGATGGAGCCCATGGTCAAATATTCAATTACAAGTACAACTTTACACCTGCCGACTACGGCTTGTACCGCCGAGTGGTTGAAAATTTTGCCCTTTCAGTGGTTGACGTTGATGGGAGTAAAAATTCCGCCGGTTATGCGCGGATTTCACACAGCCCTGGCGCGGCGCAACTTGCTCATGCGCAGCAGCCAGACTGCGCCATAAGCGCGTGAAACCTCGCGGGCCAGTTCCTCCAGCAGGTGCATGCGCAGCGGCGGATATTGGCGAAATGCGTTTTCCAATGCAACCAAAGGCAACAGCAGCGCCGAACCCGTTGTTTTTGCCACCAGCGTGTACGTGTGGTGTTTGTCGCCCAGTGCGGCGGCAAGCTCCACCAGTTCACCGGGAGCACCGGTGGAAAGCAGCATGTGCATGCCCATGCGGTCGGCCCTGCGCGCATAGCTTCCACTCACCAGGAGATAAAGGCCCGCGCACGTCTCATCCTGGCGGAAGACACACTCCCCTTCATCAAATTGCAGGCTCCGCGCAGATTCACCCAGTACCTGGCTGGTCTCCGGTGGGCACTCCAGCAATTGCGTCAAAGGGTGTTTAGAGTTGTGTTGTGGATGAGGTACTGCTGCCATGCCCTGCATCGCTCTCTCCCCTTTCCTTACTGAAACCAGTTACAACCGTACTTTCAGTCTTCGAGCCGGCGCATCCTCAATGGACCGCGGCGGCCTTCATGACCGGGGGAACACAAAGTACGGGAACCCTGGAACGTGCAAGCAGTGAGAAGGCCGTGCCATGAGGGCCTGGAGTCTCACTCGTGCGCTTGACGCCAATGACCAGTATGCTGGGGCGAAGCTGGCTGATGGCGCTGCCGATCACATCGGCAGGTATTCCGTCCT
>JAJXXN010000181.1 GCA_021781075.1 Acidobacteriota bacterium
TCGTAAGCGCGCTCGCCCCGGCTCGTCTGCTCAACCACCATGGGTACCAGTGCCATTGGGTCCGTGTCCTGTTCCTTCGGTTGTGGGCCGCGTGGCGCGGCCCGGATTTTGTTAGGCGCTGACCGGCAGGCGCTCATAGAGCAGGTGTGCCGTCTTTTCACGCTGGAGTGATTCACGAATTCTATTGAGGCCGCCGTCCTCGGTCAAACGCTTGTGCAGCTCCTCGAAGGGCTCACGGCTTTGCAGCGCGGCCATTTGCACCTCGCGGTCAATTTCCTCGTCGCTGACGGTGACGTTCTCCCTCGCGGCGATTTTGTCCAGGATCAACGCACCCTTGACCTCGGCTGTCGCGCCGTCTCGCTGCGCCGCCCGCAGGCGGTTGAAGTCAAGGCGCTTCATCTGCTCCTCAGTCATGCCCTGTTGGGCCAGTGCGCGCAGGCCGCGCTCAAGGCGCGTGTCAATCTGCTGCTGCACCAGCGACTCCGGCACCGGGAAGGTGAACTTCGCCGAGAGCGCCTCAAAAAGCCGGTTGCGCGTTTCGTCCTCGATGGCGGCGCGCTTGCGTCCGGTGAGGTACTCGCGCACGCGTTCCTCAAGTGACGCGAGGTTTTCAAAGTTGCCAATCTCCTTGGCAAACTCATCGTCGAGCACGGGCAGGATGCGTTTCTTGATCGCCTTGACGGTGACGGTGTAGGCCACAGTTTTTCCGGCCAATTTTGGCTCCTGATAATCCGCCGGGTATACCACCTCAACCTTGAGCTCCTGGCCGGGCTTGGAACCACGCAACGCCTCATTGAAGGCCGGCAGCGTGGTTTTGCCGCCAATCTCGACGAGCGCGTCCTCGCCGGTGACCGGCGGGGCGGCCTCTTCGCCTTCCGCGGCCTGCACGTCGCCGTTGTAGGAGATTTGTGCCCAGTCGCCATCCTTCAGCAGGCGTTCTTCGTCCACCGGCTCGATGGTGGCGCGGGACTCACGAAGTTGGTTGAGCTCGTTGGTGTACTCCTCCTCGGTGATTGCATCGGAGGGTTTTTCCACCTTGACCTCGTTGTAGCCATCGACATTGAACTCGGGAACGTACTCGAAGAGCGCCTTGACATGCAATGGCTGGCCGTCCTCGATGGTCAGCTCGGTGACCTGCGGCTGGCCGACGGGGGTGACACCAAGCTCCATCACCGCCTTGTTGAATCGCTCAGGCAGGAGCGAGTCGATCACGTCCTTGCGGATTTCAGCGGCGAAGCGCTTGCTGATCACCGAATCAGGAACCTTGCCGGGACGGAAGCCCGGGATGCGCGCATATTTGCGATAGTTGGCCGTGATGGACTTGTAGGTTTTTGTAACCTCGGCGGCGGGAACGTCGACGAGCACTTCACGTGAGCACTCGGGGTTGAGCGCGGGCGCGTGATGGTGGTAGTGGTGCTCATGGCCCTCGTGGTCGTGATGAGCTTCGTGGGCTTCGGTCTGTTCAGCGGTGTTGTCTAGTACTTCCGGTGTGCTCAAAGTTTTTGCCTTCCTGAAAAAATGCGGGAGCCCCTGAAAGAGTGAGTGGCCTGTCGGCCGAAGTCCGGCAGTGGATACGCACGCGTGCCGGGGAATTGGGGGCGCATCTCTCTATGTTATGTGGGTTTCGGGTTGGGGGTCAAACCGTTGGGGACGCGAATTCCACACTACGGGAACCACTTTGGCACGTTACCGAATGGTGTCATCGGTCCAGTTTGCGTGGTTTGGGGTTCACAATGCGGAACAAGTGTTGCACATGATTTTATGGCTTACAATCCATTCATGCAGGCCCACCCCCGCACATTGGAGGAACTCAATGCCATGGTGGTGGAGTGTGCGCGCTGCCCGCGTCTGCGCATTTACTGCACCGAGGTGGCGCGGGTGAAGCGGCGGGCTTACCGGAACGATGCGTACTGGGGGCGCCCGGTGCCGGGATTTGGCGACCCGGAGGCGCGGGTGATGGTGCTGGGGTTGGCACCCGGCGCGCACGGGTCGAACAGGACAGGGCGGATGTTCACGGGCGACGGCTCGGGGGATTTTTTGTACCCGGTGCTCCATGAGACTGGTTTTGCCTCGCAACCCGAGGCGCGGGATAGGCATGATGGCCTGAAGTTGAACGGGATGTGGATTACGGCCGTGGGACGGTGCGCGCCGCCGCAGAACAAGCCTACGTCCACGGAGCTGGCGAATTGCGCGCCGTGGCTGGATGCGGAGATTGCGCTGCTGAAAAAGCTGCGCGTGGTGGTTTGCCTGGGCAAGATTGCCTTTGACGGGTTTTTGACTGGCTCCGTGCGGCGCGGCGTGATGCAGGCGAAGAGGGGATTTATCTTCAAGCATGGGGCGGAGTATGGGTTGCCGGATGGCGTGAAGTTGCTCGCCTCGTACCATCCATCGCTGCAGAACACGAACACGGGCAAGCTGACCAGGGAGATGTTTGTGAACATCTTCAAGCGGGCGGGGGAATTGGCGCGAGGGGACTAAGGGACTTTGTGCTTCGCACCAGGGACAATGGGAACGATCCACTGCAAAAGGGAATTCGAGAGCATGAGCAAGGAAGATAAGAAAGAAACGCAAGGTGCGTTAACGATGGACTTGTGGCAGCGCGGGGAGCTGTTGGCCATGGCGGCGGAATTAATGCCGCGCGCGACTGCCGAAGGCGGCGCGGCGGGCAAGCGGCTGGGCGAGTTTGAGCGGCACTATACGGAGCTGGCCTTCCGGGTTGCGAGCGGGATTGGCGAGCTGCACCACGACTGGGCGGATACTTTTTTTATTTTGCAAGGCGGCGCGGAGATTGTTACCGGCGGCGCGCTCGTTGGGCCGCACACGGTCGCGCCGGGCGAGGAGCGGGGCACGGCAATCACCGGCGCGGCGCGTCGGCGGGTTGCGGCCGGGGATGTGGTTCATATTCCGGCGGGGCTGCCGCACCAGATGATTTTGGGCCAAGGCGAGACGATTTGCTATTTTGTTTTGAAGATCCAGCAAAAATAAAATAGCGCCCAACGGGCGCCGGGTTGAATCTTGGAGCGGGAGACCGGGATCGAACCGGCGACATTCAGCTTGGGAAGCTGACGTTCTACCACTGAACTACTCCCGCCCAATCTGCAATTTCGATTATAACTCCAGAGGCGTAATTCAACGCACTTGTCGCAAAGGCCGCGCAGTGGCCTTCAGGCCGCGCAGTTGTTTTTGTGCTTGTTCAATTTCGGCCAGGATTGAAACCGCAATGGAGGCCGGGTCGGCGGCGGCCAGGTCGAGCCCGACGGGCGCGTGCAACTGCGCCAGCCAAGTGTCAATTTGCACGGGGGCGGCGTTGATGCCGAGGAGCCTTGCCGCCTCGTCGAGCAGCTCGCGGGTGCGGCGCTTGGGGCCGAGGACGCCGATGAAATTTTGATTGAAGATTGCGGGCGATTGGATGAGCGAGCCAAGCAGGCGCGCGTCCTGCTCAAAGCTGTGGGTCATCAGGAGAATCGCGTCGTTTGGTTTGAGCGTAAATGGAAGCGGCGCAGCCGGATATTTTTCAATCGCCAGTGCGTGGACCTCATCGGACAAGGGAAACCGGGCGGCTGTTGCCAGGTTGGCGCGGCCATCGGCAACCGCGACAAAGTAGCCGAGCTCGCGCGCCATGCGCGCAAGCGGCTGCGCGTCATTGCCGGCGCCGAAGACCCAGAGCCCGGTGCGCGCGGGCGCGTGCTCAAGGGTTGCATCGGGGGGGGCAATGAGAGCACCGGGCGAGTGTGCTGTTGCGCGGGTGACCGTGGAGCCGGAGAGCGCGGTGGCAATGGAGAGCGGATTGCGCCCTCTGTAGGCCTCATCAAGCGCTGCGAGCAGCGGTGCGGCGGTCTGGCGGCCTTCGAGCAGAATATGCAGCACGCCGCCGCAGCCTGACCCGTAGGGCCGCTCGCCGTCATCGTCCATGGTGGAGAATTGCGAAATGACGGGGCCGGATTTTGCCAGCCACTGTGCGCGGCGGGCCACGTCGTCTTCGAGGCATCCGCCGCTGATGGTTCCCGTGCGCCGGCCGTCGGCGGCAATGAGCATGCGCGCGCCAGGCTTGCGGTAACTGGGGCCTTCGACGCGGAGAATGGTGGCAAGCACATAGTCCGCGTCTTCGCTTTCAAGCCGGCGCCAGAGTTCGAGAATGGGCCCGAGGTCATTCATGGATTCAGTGTACGCCGTGGCTTTAGAAGTTCAGGCCCAGCGACATTTGCACCTGCCGCGGCGCGCCGATGGTGTGGGTGACAATGCCCAATCCCGATGGGCAACTGTAAAAGTTGTTCACCGCGCCGCTGGTTCCGCAACCGGTGGGCAGCACGGCAGTGCCGGCGATGGGGAAGGCGTCATAGTATGCGTTTTGTGAGAGGTCGTTGCCGGGGGCGTCAAAACTGGTGGTGTTGGTGAGGTTGAAAACATCCAGGGTGAATTTGAAGTTGTATTTCTCCCTGAGCGCCATGGTTTTGATCAGTGAGATGTCGGCGCGTTTTTGGAAGGCTTGGCGGAAAATATTTCTTTGCCCGATGGTGAAGCCGGTTTCGTAGGGGTCCGTGGAGGGGATGGCGCCGCCGAGGCCGCCGGCGGAGAGCAACGGAATGGTGAAACAGGCGGCGTTGAGCGCGGGCTTGCCGCCATATGGGGTCCACGCGCCGCTTGCACCCGTGCGCGCCGAGTGCGGTGTGCAGCCGGGGGCGAGCGGGACAATCGGGTCGGTGATGCCATCCTCGGTGGAGTAGTAAATGCTGCCGACGGCGCCTGAGTAATCGATGATCGAGTAGGGCTGGCCACTCTCAAGCGTGGTCAATCCGGCGAGCTGCCAGTTGTTTGCGAATTTTGCGGCGAGCGAGCGGCTGTTGGCGACGCCCGGCAGAGTGAGGATGTAGTGGAAATTCAGGACGTGCGTGCGGTCGAAGTCCGCGTTGCCGTAGCTTTGCCGCAGGTTGAGCGGGTTGTTGCCGCTGAAGAAGAGCCCCATGCCGCTTTGCTCGTCCAGCGCATGGGACCAGGTGTAACTGAGCCCGAGCGAGTTGCCGTGGCTCATGCGTTTTTCCACATGCGCCTCCAACGCGTTATACGCCGAAATGCCCACCGCCTTGTAGCTGATGGATTCAGCGGCGTAACCGATGTAGGGGACGCGGAGGTCAACGTTGCCGCCCTCGTAGGTGGCCAGGTAGTTGGAGCCGTCGTCGAGCGTTGCGCCGACCACGTTGTAGCCGTAACTGTATTTCTGCATGAAGGCGCCTCCGCCGAGCGCGGGGTTTGAGGGCGTGACAATTGCCGGCTGGTTGAAGGGAATGGGAATGACGGCGTGGCGGCCGAGGTTGCCTATGTAGCCGAGCTCCAGCATGAGGTCGTTGCGCGGCTGCCATTCAAGGTCGAGCGAGTAGTTGATGGAGTAGGGGAGTTTGTTGGCGCGGTCGTAGACGCCGAGCGAGATGGGCTGGCCGTTGAGGTTGGCGATCGCGTTGGCGTTGGGCAAAAACTTTGCCAGGTCCGAGGCCTTGGGGTTGTTCGGCGGAGGCAGAAGGGAAGCGCCGTAGGGGTTTTCAAGGTTGCCCTCGGCGGCGGTTCCGCCACAAGTTGCGATGTAGCCCTGATAGAGGTATTGCGATGCGGCGGGGCAGGTGGATGCGTTGACGAAAGGCAGTTGCTGATTGACTCCGAAGGGCCCGCCGGTGACGGTGCCGATGGCGTAACCGGGCGAGAAGTAGCTGAAAAGCTCCCCACGGTCGTAGTAGAATCCTGTGCCCGCGCGCAGGACCAGCTTGTTGTTGAAGCGGGCGGGCTGCCATGCGGCGCCGAGGCGCGGCGCCATTCCCCACTGGCGGCCTGTGAGCGTTGTGTTGCTGATGCCCGGTGTGCCGTTTTTGTTGTTGCCTGCGATGATGAAGCCGGGGTTGGTGATGGTGTCGGAGCCGATGTCATAGGCGTAAAGCGCCGGCGAGAAGTTGAAGAGCCGCCCGTATTTCTCGCTCAACCCACCGTCCCAGTCGTAACGCAGCCCGGCGGTAATGGTCAGGGTTGCCCCCAGTTGAACCTTGTCTTGCGCGTAAACGCCGAGCTGGTTGGCGCGGTAGTAGCGGTTGGCGTCGCCCTGCAGAAAACTGGAAACATAAAAACCCGTCGCGGCGCTGCCCGGCGTGACGTATCCCTGCACCATCTGGCTGAAATCATCGGTGGCGATGGTCCCAGTGCCGGGGCGCGCGTCGATGGTGTTGAGTTGCGTGTAGCTGTAGTTGGCGCCGAATGAAACCTCGTGGCGGCCACGGAGCCAGATGGCGCTGCCGCCGGGCGTAATGCGGTTTTGGAAGACGCCGGTGTTGGCCGCCTGGCTTTGCGCGTTGGGCCCGATGTTGAGCACGGCCATGGAGAGCCCCGAAGGCTGGTAGTTGCAGAGCACGTTATAGACCGAGATGCCGGGAAAATAATTTGAGCCGAAGACATTGATGGAGCCTGTGCCCTGGCTGCCGCCGGGGATGGCATCGGGCGCAAAGGGCTGCTCATTGGTGGCGTAGTTTTTCTCGCGGAGAAACCCGAGGCTCGCGGTGGTGTAAAAGTTTGGCCGCAACGTATAGGTGTTGATGAGGGAGAAAACCTGCGCGCCGGAGTCCAGGTGCTCGGTGAAGCCGGGGACGCTGGAGTAGCTGTAGGGCGAGAAGGTGGGGTCGTGCTGATAAAAGTACTTTGCGGCGACTGTGTCCTTCCTGCCCGCGTTCCAATCGAGGTCCACGACGGCCAGGTCGGCGGAGAAGATCCCGGTGCCGGGGAGGAAGGCGTTGTCAATGTGCGCGGCTGACGGCGTGAGCCCCTTTGCGGCGAGGGCGTCGTTGGGGATGAGCCACTTGCCGGGCTCGCCGGGCAGCGCGGGCGAGTTGAAGAGGATAAGCGCGAGCTGGTCAATATTCGCCGCATTGAGCGTTGTGCCGAAGGCGTTGTTGGTGATTGCCGCGAGCGCCGAGGCGGAGCGGTCATCGGAGAGGCCGACGGGCACGTCGAGGAATGAGTCGCCGATCTCCTGGTCCGAGGAGCGGGTGTGGTTGTAGGCGGCGAAGGCGAAGAGCTTGTCCTTGACGATTGGGCCGCCGAGGGTGAAGCCGGCCTCATAGCGGTGCAGCTCCGGGACCTTGAGGTTGGCGGGAACGTCGGCATCCTGGTTGAAGAAGAAGGGCGCGGCATTGAGCCAGCTGGACCCGCGGCGCAAGTTGGCGGATGCGTGAAGGAGATTTGTGCCGGATTTTGTGTTGAGGTCGATGTGCGCGCCCGATGTGGAGCCCTGCGTCGCGTCATACATCGCAGCGTTTACGTGCAGTTCCTCAAGCGTTTCAGGCGCGGGTGTGGGCAGCGCGTTGCCGATGGAAAGGTAGATGGATGCGACGGTGGGCAGCACGCCGTTGCTCGTCCCGTAAACCCCCGCGCCGTTGCTGATGCGCGAGTTGGCCACCTGGCTGGTGCTTTTGCCGTTGAATAGGTTGCTGGAATCGACGCCGTTGAGGCTGAAGCTGTTGGATGTGTCCCGCTGGCCGTTGGCCCAGATGGGCGCGTTGCCGAGGCCGCTGTTTGCGCCGGTGCCGCCGGGGAGTTCCGCATTGACGCCGGGCGAGAGGGTGGCAAGCGCCGTGAAGCTGCCGGTGGAGAGTGGAAGCGCCCCGATGGTTGAATCGTCAAGGACGTAGCCGATGGTGGTGTCGGCGGAGTTGATGAGCGGCGAGGCCTGCACATAAACAGTTTCCGATTGTTTGCCGATGGTGAGCCGTGCGTTGACCTCCGCTGTACGTCCGGCCTGCACCGTGATTTCGCCAGTGCGTAGCGGCTCGTAATTTGGAGCGGAGAAGGCAAGCCGATAGCCGCCAATGGGCAGATTGACGAAGAGGTAGCCGCCGCTGGCGCCGGTATGGGTGGTGCGGGTGAGGGCATTTTGCGTGGAGACGAGCGACACCGTGACGTTGGGCAGCAGCGCGCCGCCGGCATCGGCGACCTGTCCTGTGATCGCGCCGAGGGTTTGTTGCGCCTTTGCCGGGGGCGCGGGTAGAAGCGCGGCCGCGATGACCATCATGAGCAGCATGGGGCGTGCCATGCGCGCTCTTTGTCCGCGGAGGGAGCGGCGATTAAGCTGAGTGTATGCCGGGAAGGAGGGCGTTGCGCGGTCGATGAGCATGAGAATAGCCAAAATTGTCTTGTTGGGTTGCATCACTTTTTATTATGCAATGGTGACGATTAATAACCTAACCGGCTTCGATACGAATTACCAATTTGTGCGGCATGTTGTGGCCATGGATACGACCTTTGCCGGCAATCCCGGGCTTTGGAGGGCACTCGCCCAGCCATCGCTCGCGCTGGTTCTCTATTGGTTGATTATTTTGTGGGAGCTTGCAACCAGCCTGTTGCTGGCCTGGGGCACGCTGCGGATGGCGCGCAGCCTGCAAGCCAATGCGGCGGAGTTTGCGCGCGCCAAGGACACCGGCATTTACGGCCTCACGCTGGGATTGATGCTTTGGCTGCTGGCCTTCATCACTGTGGGCGGCGAGTGGTTCCTGATGTGGCAATCGCGCCTTTGGAACGGCGAGGAGACTGCGGGGCGGAATTTTTTAATCAGCGCGGTGCTCCTGGTCTTACTGGCACAGCAGGATGGGGAGCTGCGGCATTAGAATCAGCACTGTGAAAGTGGCAATGATTCTTCTTGCGGCGGGTGCGAGCCGGCGCCTGGGCAGGCCAAAGCAACTGCTGAACTACGCTGGGCGGCCGTTGTTGGCGCGCGCGGCGGAGGCGGCGCTGGCCGCGGAATCCTCAGGGGTTTTTGTGGTGCTTGGCGCCTTTGCGGAGGAGATTCAACTGGTACTCCACGGTGATGGACTGCGTGTCGTTCTCAACTCCGAATGGAAAGAGGGGATGGCATCGAGCATCCGCGGGGGTGTGCGGGCGGCGATGGAAGCGATGCCGGGATTGGATGGGGTGCTGTTGATGGCTTGCGACCAGCCCCATTTGACGGCCGGCCACTTGGGCGCGCTGATGCGGAAATTTGAAGAATGCGGCGGTGCGCGCATTGTTGCTTCGGAATATGCGGGGGTGGTGGGGATTCCCGCCATTTACCCGCGCGCGGATTTTTCAACACTGCTTGCGCTCAAAGGCGATGAAGGCGCGCGCAAGCTGTTGCGCGGTGTCGCGGATGGCATCGTGCGGGTGCCGTTTGCGGGCGGCGAGCTCGATATTGACGCGCCCGAGGACCTGGGACGGCTTGGCTCTTGCGGGGGTTGAATTGTGAAATCAGGGGGAATGATTCTTTTTGACTGAGAAGGAAACAAGAACGGTGCCGACCGGCCAGGATGCAAACTTGCGGTTCTTGCGCCGCGCCATCGCACTGGCCACGGAGAATGTGCGCGCGGGCCATGGTGGTCCCTTTGCCGCGGTGGTGGTCCGCGATGGACGGATTCTCGGCGAGGGCGTGAACACCGTGACCGCCGCCAACGACCCCACAGCCCATGCGGAAGTGAACGCGATTCGCGCGGCCGCAACGGCGTTGGGCGATTTTTCTCTGGCTGGTTGCGAAATCTACTCAAGCTGCGAGCCCTGCCCCATGTGCCTGGCCGCCTGCTACTGGGCGCGCCTGGGAGCAATTTATTTTGCCGCCACGGCAGCCGATGCGGCCCACGCCGGCTTTGACGACGACTATATCCATGACGAGTTCGCCAAGCCCGTCGACGCCCGCTCGCTGCCTGCGATCAACCTGCTGCGCGAGGAGGCGTGGGCAAGCTTCCAGGCGTGGATTGAAGCTGGCAAGAAGATCCCGTACTGAAACAAAAGCCCCGGCTCATCACCGGGGCTTTTCAATTGGCTGATGTTTTTTCAAATACTGTTCAGCAGGATTCCTTCGCTCTTCTCCTCGCTGCCGCCATCTTCCGCAATGACCGGGCGGTAGAAGAGCTGGTTGTTGTTGAGGTAGACCTCGAGGAAGGCCGGGCGGTTCTGAATCTGCCCGCCAATGAGCGCCTCGGAGAGCGGGTCCTCAATGTAGCGCTGCAAGGCCCTGCGCAACGGCCGCGCGCCGTAGCTGCGGTCGCCCACCGTCTTGTCGAGTATCCATTTCTTCGCATCGTCGTTCACGCTGATGGTGATGGACTTCTGCGCCAGGTTCTGGTTGAGCTGCTGCACGAGCAACTCGACGATTTGGATCAGGTCCGCATCGTTCAACGACTGGAAGAGGATCACCTCATCGAGGCGGTTGAGGAACTCCGGG
>JAJXXN010000307.1 GCA_021781075.1 Acidobacteriota bacterium
CCTGGCGCTTTGTGCCCACAAAAAGCACCGTACCGCCCTGCGAGCAGAGATCGGTCACGAACTTCGAGGCATCCTTGAAGAGCTTGAGGGTCTTCTGCAGGTCGATGATGTAAATGCCGTTGCGCTCACCGAAGATGTATTCCTTCATCTTGGGGTTCCAACGCTTCGTCTGGTGCCCGAAGTGTACGCCAGCTTCGAGCAACTCCTTCATGGTGATCGTGGCCAATGGGCCTCCTTCGAGGATTGCATCCGGGCTTGGGGTTGCCTTGCCCGGATTGAACCCGCTTTAGCGGGGGATTTGACTCCATTACTAAAACTAATCGTCCGATTTCAGTGGTTGGTTGCCAGTGAAAAAGAATAACCAACGGGCAACTGGAAACTGAATATCGAAAACCGCAAACGCACTAGCGTTTGCTGAACTGGAAGCGCTTGCGGGCGCCCTTCTGACCGTACTTCTTGCGCTCTTTCACGCGCGCATCGCGGGTCAAAAGGCCGTCGGCCTTCAACACCTTGCGCAGCTCCGGGTTGAACTCGATCAGCGCGCGCGCTATGCCCATCTTCACGGCATCGGCCTGCGCCGTCACGCCACCGCTGGAAACCGTGGTCACCACGTCAAACTCGGACGCCAGGTTCGCAACCTCAAGCGTCTTCTTCGCCGCGGCGCGCTGCTGCTCCGTCACAAAGTACTCTTCAAAGCCCTTGCCGTTGACCTTCCACTCGCCCTTGCCGGGGCGCAGAAACACCCGCGCTATCGCCGATTTGCGACGCCCGGTGCCGTAGTACTGAATCAGATCTGCCATTCTTCTCTCGACTCTCTCCGGCGCGCCCTGTCTGGACGCGCCTAAACTGTTACGCAACTGACAAGGGCTGCGGGGCTTGCGCGCCGTGCGGGTGCTGCTCTCCGCGATAGACCTTGAGCTTGGAGCCCATCGCGCGGCCGAGCTTGGTCTTCGGCAACATGCCCTTGATGGCCTCTTCCACAATCTTTTCCGGCTTGCGCTCCATCAGGCGCGCAAACGACTCTTCACGCAACCCACCAGGGAAACCCGTGTAGCGGCGATACACCTTGGTTTCAGCCTTCAGGCCCGTCACGCGGATCTTTTCCGCGTTGATCACCACCACGTGGTCGCCCATGTCGATGTACGGAACATACTTCGGGTTCAGCTTGCCGCTCAGCACACTGGCGGCCTTCGTGGCCAGGCGGCCGAGCGTCTGTCCGCTCGCATCCACCACAAACCACTTGCGCTCAATATTCTTACCGCTTGGAATTACAGTTGACATCTTTCCCCTGCCTTCAAAAAAAGCGAAACTCGATACCAGACCGGCCCGGCACAAACGACATGCCATTGGGCTGATTCGGCCCCAGAAAAAACCCACGTCCAGAAGCGTCTGTCGCGTGAGATCGCAGTGCTAAGAAACCAAAATAAATCAATAACTTGGATTCCGCCTTACGCCCCATCCAAACACCCGGCCATACTAGCCGCCAAAGCATCCAGTCGTCGGTCCAGGTGGGCACACACAGACCCGAGGCGCAACACCGCGCAAGGATTACAGAATACTTGATTTAAGCCACCGAGTCAACCGCCCCCAAGAGGGAAAAATAAAGGGGGGAGACGCCGCTCCCCCCCTTACTGGATTTGCCACCCGGACTCAATTGCACCAGCCCCGGGTGCCTCGGCTCACCGATTAGGATTTGGTGCGATGCTCGGTGAGCCGCCAAATAGCAGGAAGTCGGGGAGATCCGTATTCGGGCTACCCCATCCGGTGACCAGATCGTACCCCGGCTCAGGATTGTAGAGGTAGTTGGACGGCCCGCTGGTGATGTCGTGCATCGTGACGCCATACGGGTTGCCCGGGCCACCATTGATGAAGGCTTGGAAACTGGGATACATATACTGCGTGAAAAGGCCCGCGTAGGGTCTATTTCCCAGCATTGTCTCGTTGAACGTTGCAATCAAACCGGCCCACATGGGCGAGGCAAAGCTGGTGC
Source organism: Acidobacteriota bacterium (assembly GCA_021781075.1). GTDB lineage: Bacteria > Acidobacteriota > Terriglobia > Terriglobales > Acidobacteriaceae > CAIMNN01. Next base: position 1,991 of record JAJXXN010000307.1, read on the forward strand.
CGCCGTAGGCGTTCGCGAGGCAGGGTTGCATGTCGGCGCAGGTCAGGTAGTTCCAGTAGGCGTCCGCGGAGACGTCGGGACCGTTGCGGAGGGTTGAGGAGGCGCCATTGGCGGTGGTGATGAGGCCGGGCGAAACCGCGGGGGTTTGCCAAGAGGGAATGGCGAAGCCATCATTCGATGCGCCGCCGCCGCTGTCAACCCAGGAGAGTTCGCTTGCCCACGTGCCGCCGGGGCCATTGGTAAAGAGTTGCGTGCCGCCGACTGCGACCACATACGGGTCATCGGCCGGATAGGTGTATTGGTACGCGCCCGAATCGCCCGATGCGGCAAAGACGGTCACGCCGGCGAGTGCCAGTTCCTGAAGAGCCGGGTCATTGGCGTAAATGTCCGCCGGGAACCAACCCCAGGAGATGGTGACCGTCGAGGGAGACGGATAACCGGTGTTCGTCATGGAATTATTCACATCATTCAATATCCCGGCAAAGATCGCAGTATCCGTCGCGCCAACGTACATGACGGCCTGTGCGTCAGGCGCAACACCCAGCGCCTGGGTCATGTCGAGGGTTTGCTCCGTGTCGTCGCAGAAATGATCCATCTTGGTGTAGATGCAGGCCACTGGCGACCAATCGGTTGATTCAAGGTACACGTTGGGGGCATTGCCTTCATAAGCCACGTTGTAGTAATTCTTCAGGTCCTGCAGGTTCGTGCCCAGATATTCCCAAATGCCAATGGCCTGCCCTGCGCCGGTTACGCCAGCGAATATGCTGCTCTCATACGCCGCGCGCATGTCACTGCCGAGGAAGGCCCCGTAGGGTCCCGAACCGGTCGTCTGCAACGAGTGCACCGACTGCGGCGAGCCGCCCCTGAGGGCCGGGTTCTCCGAGATCAACGGCTTCGGGTTCGAGTAGCTGTCCAACCCGGAAACCGCCCAGATGGGGAAGTTCAAGCCGGTCTTCGGCTGGCGGTCATTGGCAAAGAACGCAAAGCCTGTCGCCGGGTCCTTGTAATTGTTCAGGCGGACATTGAAGGTCGATTCAATCTGCGCCACCGTTCCATTGATGAGGATGTTGCGCGTCAGCCACTGGCCGCCGGTCACCGTGAAGCCCCGGCTCTTGAAGTAATTCACCGCCTCCGTGTACTGCGCCTCACTCGGGTTATACTTCGCGGCAAATTCCGCGGGGGAGATATATTTGCGGAAATTCGGGCTCTTCGGGTTGTAAATGTCCTTGAACTCGGCCTGCATGGCGGCATTGTTCTCGATGGGCAGCAGCACGTTCAACCCCATCTTGTAGGTGGCAGGCAACGCGCCAACCAGCTTTGCCTTGCCGCTGGTGACTATCGGCCGGACCGCCGTGGTTAAGACTTTTTGCGCGCTGACGGCTGTGGTGATGTACAGCGCAGTGAGCAAAGCAGCTGTGATTCTGAGTTTCATCGTTTTCTCCATGTTTTTATTGAAAAACTTGAAAGTCACCCGAGTCAGTGTTGCACTGGTCAACTGACTGGAATTCATGATGGCGTTTCCCATGCGCCCGGCCATTTCAACCAGGTTGCGGTTAACAGACACACCAATTGAAAGGGGATGAACGGTTGAAAATCCCTCCCCAACCCTTTTACCATGCGCACCCATATGGATATAAAAAAAACCAGGGAGGGCTGGCGCCCTCCCTGGCATGAAGCAAATGCTGTCCCGTCAACTAGCAGAGGCCCTGATAACAAATCGACAGACCTCTGATTCTGAACATGTACAAGTCCATGTATTCAGCCGGTGAACCCCAACCTGTGACGAGGTCGTAACCAGGCTCAGGATAATAAAAATAATTCGATGGCCCGTTCGTGATGTCATGCATGTAACTCTGTGGGGTGTTGTTGTTTATCCAATACTGGAAGTCCTCGTACATGTTGGGAGTGAATAAGCCCAGTGTTGGCGGAACATTACTAGTCCCCGCCCAATAGAGCAAAGACTCGTTATAGTCGGCAATCCAACCGGCCCACATGGGCGCGGCAAAGCTGGTGCCGCCATAGGCATTGGCCATACAGGGCTGCATATCCGCGCAAGTAAAGTAGTTCCAGTAGGCATCCGCCGCGACATCCGGCCCATTGCGCAACGTCGACGAGGCGCCGTTGGCGTTTGTGATCAGCCCGGGTGAGTATGTAGGCGTTTGCCAGTAAGGAATAGCGAAGCCATTATTTGATGCGCCGCCGCCGCTATCCTGCCAGGAGAGTTCGTTGGCCCATGGGCCGCCTGGCCCATCGGTGAACAGTTGCGTGCCGCCGACTGCGACCACATACGGGTCATCGGCTGGATACGTATACAGGTACGCGCCATAATCGCCGGATGCCGCGAGCACGGTTACGCCGTCCATCGCCAACTCTTGCAGCACAGGGTCATTGGCGTAAATGTCCGCCGGGAACCAATACCACGAAATCGTGACAACGCCGGGGAAGGCATACTGGTAGTTGCTCCAGTTATTGCTGACGTCGTTGAGGATGCCGGCAAAGATTGCGGTATCCGTGGCACCAACGTACATGATGGCCTGGGCGTCGGGCGCAACGCCAAGCGCCTGGGTCATGTCCAGGGTCTGCTCGGTGTCATCGCAGAAGTGGTCCATCTTGGTATAAATGCATGCCACTGACGACCAGTCGGCCGATTCAAGGTACACGCTGGGGGCATTGCTTTCATACGCCGTGCTGTAGTAATTCTTCAGGTCCTGCATGTTGGTGCCCAGGTACTCCCAGATGCCGATGCCCTGGTTGGTGCCGTACCAATCATAATTGTTGTAATTGTTGACCAAGTCGCCGCCGTAAGCCGCGCGCATGTCGCTGCCGAGGAAGGCGCCAAAAGGGCCTGAACCAGTGGTTTGCAACGAGTGCACCGACTGCGGAGTGCCACCCCTCAATGCAGGATTTTCCGAGATCAACGGCTTGGGGTTCGAGTAGCTGTCCAGGCCGGAGACTGTCCAGATGGGGAAATTCAAACCGGTCATCGGCTGACGGTCATTGGCGAAGAATGCAAGGCCCGTCGCGGGATCCTTGTAGTTGTTCAGGTGAACCTTGAAGGTGGCTTCAATCTGCGCCACCGTTCCATTGATCAGGATGTTGCGCGTCAGCCACTGGCCGCCGGTCACGGTGAAGCCCTGGCTCTTGAAGTAGTTAACCGCCTCGTTGTACTGCGCCTCGCTCGGGTTGTAGAGGCTGGCAAATTCCTTGGGTGAGATGAACTTGTGGAAGTTAGGGCTCTTCGGGTTGTAGATGTCCTTGAACTGAGCCTGCATGGCGGCATTATTCACAATGGGCAGAACCACATTCAGGCCCATCTTGTAGTTTGCCGGCAATGGGCCAACCAGCTTTGCCTTGCCGCTGGTGACAATCGGCCGGACCGCCGTGGTTAAGACTTTTTGCGCGCTGACGGCTGTGGTGATGCACAGCGCGGTGAGCAAAGCAGCTGTGATTCTGAGTTTCATCGTTTTCTCCATGTTTTCCTGAGTTGTGTTTGATGGTTGCCCGGGCCAGCACTCCTGCACACATCCGATTCAGTGCGCTGTCTTGAAACTTTGTTGATCTTTTCCCCGCTTAACCGCCCTGTGTTGACACCTGGATGTTTGGCTGGGACTGCCAACTCAAAATGGTAATGAATTGAAAAACCTTCGCGAACAGCCAAAGAACTGAATAACCCGCATCAAACTCCAGAAGCGGGTGGATAAATGCGATCCCAAAAAACTTATAAAGCCAACCAAACACTAGTTTTACGAATACGCCGATTATTGGCAATGCTTCCGCCTGCTGTCAAGTAAAAAGAGACTGCGCATGGGTAAAAATAGCCGCATGGAAAACGCCGCGCAGGGTTTTCTGCCCCGCGCGGCGCCTTTTCCTTTAACTCAATTGATTTCTTCTACTTCTGGCTCACAATCGCATTGATTATCCCGGTGCCGTTCGGGCTGCCCCACCCGGTCACAAGGTCATACCCCTTCACCGCGTAGTAGCTGCCGCTCTTGCCACTCGTGATGTCGTGGAACATCGTCCCGTACTGCGAGGTGATGGAATCGGCGTAAATGAACGGGTTGATGAAACCAATGGTCTTGTATCCGCTGGCCACCAACTGCTGATTGGCCAGTGCCACATAGGCCGCCCACATCGGCGCCGCAAAGCTGGTCCCGCCATAGGTGTTCGCCGTGCATGTGGTCTGGTTGGCGCATACGTAGAAGCTGAAGTTGGCATTCGCCGATACATCCGGCCCATTGCGGTAGGTCGTCGAACCCTTGTTGCTGGAGTTGATCACGCCGCTCAGCTTTTGCCACGAGGGAATCGCAATCTTGTCCGGCGAGATGCCGCCGCCGCTGTCCACCCAGGCTGTCTCCGATTGCCAAGCGCCGCCAGCGCTGGCCGTGACCAGGTCGGTGCCGCCAACGGCAACAACATAATCATCATCGGCCGGCCAAGCCTCAACGCGCCGCGACCAGGTTGACGAATCGCCGGATGCGGCAAAGAAGTTCTGCCCCTGCGCGGCCATCTTCTGAAAGTATGGGTCAAGCGTTTTCGGGTCGGCTGGCGTCCAGCCCCAGGAGCAGCCAACGGTTGTCGGCAATGGGCTGTGCGTCGTCATCGAACTGAGAATCGCCGTGTCCGTTGAGCCAACGTACATGGTCAGGCTGGCCAATCCCGGCGCCATCCCGAGCGCCTGGGTCATGTCCAGCGTCTGCTCCGTGTCGTCGCAGCCACTCGCATGAACGCAACTGGTGCTCGTGCCGTCCACCGAAAGCAACGTGATGGGCACATTGTTGGTCTGCTTCACGTTGGCGTAATAGGTGTTCAGGTCGGCGAGATCAGTCCCGTAATACTCCCACAGGCCAAGGCTCTGCCCCGAGCCAGTCAACGTCGTGCCACCGTAATAGGCCGCGCGCATGTCGCTACCCAGGAAGGACGCCGATGGGCCCGATCCCGTGGTGGCGTGCGAAACCAGGGACGCGGGGTCCACGTGGTTGGCGCTTGCGTACTCATACCGGTTCACATACCGCGGCTGCGGGATTGAATAATTGTCGAGGCCCGAAACATGCCACAACGCAAACGGCAAATCCGTCGATGGCTCGCGGTCCGGCGCAAAGAACGTGCGGTTCTCCGTCGGGTGTTGGTACGTATTCATCTGCACATGGAAGGCCGATTCAATCTGCGCCACCGTGCCACGCGCCTGCACATCCATGCCGTCGCGCGTCCCGCCCACGATCGTCATCCCATGGACCTGCAAATAGCGGACCGTGGCGTCATAATCCTGCTGGCTCGGCCCATAGAGCGCGGTGAACTCCTGCGGGCTGAGGAACTGACGGTAGGAGCTGCTCGTCGGGTCATAGAGCAGCGCCAGGTAATCCTTCAATCCCTGCGGGTCGCTCAAGGGTAAAACCACGTCGATTTGCAGCGTCTGCTGCCCCGGCAGATGACCGGTCAACTGTGCCTGGCCGCTCAGCGCCGCTACGCGCGTGTGGCGGGTTTGAAAGTTTTCTGCCTGCACCTGAAAGGCGCAAAGGCCGACCGTGGCCACTGCGACAAAGGCGATTGACTTCAATGAGTTCTTGCAGTCCATACTTTCTCCTGTGGTGATTTTTTTGCCATTCCTCAGGATTGGCAATCTTTCGCTGTACCATGCGCGAAATCGGGGCCTGGTTGTGAAGTCCTGCAAAACTTCAAATTTTAATGGGGTACTGCCGGGCCTCTGGAGAGCCCTCGTGGATGAAATCCGCTGGGCGTTCATCACCTATACGACGGATGAACCGAGAGCGATTATCCTCACCGCTCAAATCACTGTCAAGAAAATTATGCGTTATGTTTCATAAAAAAGTAAGTGTGTTTACAGGCAAATTTCCGCATCACGAATCACGAGATTTTCGCTCCGATTCAACCACCCCTTGCGCCGGAACCAATCCTCCATCGCAAGGCGCAGCGCCTCGTCCGAAACCCGGTTGCCGGCCTCCATCGCACCATCTGTCAAGGGCAGCGTGTCATCAAAGGCCGCGTCGTTGGTGAAGTTGCGCATGGCAAAACTGTCCAGCCATTTCAACGGCACAGGACGCTCGCCCTCGCTGCCGCCAATAATTTCCACCTTCAGCTTTCGCGCAAACATAAACTTATTCTATGGCTTCGCCGCCGTGCCCTCGACGGCAACCGATTTTTGTTGCACCGTCTGCACGTTGAAACGCTGAAACTTAGTGTCCGTCTCCTCAAAATGATCCCGCTCGCCCTTGAACATAAGCACCCGCGCCTTCACATCCGCTTCCACCCCGGTCGGCAACCACAAATCCCCCTCGATCGGCGCCTGGTCAAATTTAAAGGTCGAGCCTTTGTCTATCGTCGCCAACAAACCGCCCGCTATCTTATAGTCGTCCATGAAAAGCACCTCAAGGTGCGAAATCTCCCGGTCCGCCTCATCGATCCAGATTGTGCCCTTCAACTTCTTTGACGCGTTCTCCGCCATGCCACTGGCCTTTGCATCCTTGCGACCGATGAAATCAAAAACTATCGTCGCCCGGCCCCGAAATTCCACCCGGCGCGGGCTGCTCACATCCATCAGCGACAAAACCCTGCTAATCGAGACGCTCTGCCCTTCAAGCGGTTGCTCCGGCGGTGTCTTCCCCGCCTTCTCCACCAGTTTTGTCACCCGCTCCGTTTCCTTCTTCTCCTCCTTGTCGTCGAGCGGCTTGCCGTCCTTCTGCACCGCCCTGCATATCTGGTGGCTGTTGACAAAAAAACACTCCAGCTCGTTTGTCTCCGTCTTCTTCACCGCGCCATGCGCGTCCAATTCCTCATTCTTGTTGAAGCTGGTGAATGTGTAGTTCTCCCGCACCTTGTCCAACTGCCGCTGGTGTTCGCGCACCTCGTCCATCAACTTGCGCACATCCGGCAGCGGTTTTGGCGTTTGCCCCCGCATCGCGGCAATCAACAGGCCGCACGTAAGAAACAACCCTTGAAGCTTCAATCGATCCACCCGCCTTCCGCTTGGCCGCAATTCCTGTTCCAATATACCCGCTTCAACTCGGCTGCTTGCCAAAAACAATCATGGCGCACCGCCGCCCCTGACTGTACTCTTGCCTGAGGAGGCTTTCCATGGCACGCATCCTGCTCAACTGGCTCGTCAACGCCATCGCCCTGCTGCTCATCGCCCACTTACTGCGCGGTTTCCACGTCAGCGGGCTGGCCCCGGCGCTCATCGCCGCGCTCGTCATCGGCTTCCTCAACGCCACCCTCGGCGCGGTACTCAAGATTCTCACCTTCCCGCTCTCCATCATCACCTTCGGGATTTTTCTGCTCGTCATCAACGCCCTGATGATCGAGCTCGCCACCTGGTTCGTCCCCGGCTTCCACGTCCACGGCTTCCTGCCGGCCTTCATTGCCGCGGTAATCCTGGCCATTGTCCAGCTTTTCTTCAAGCAAAGCCCCAATTCCCGCTGAAAACTCCCAAAATCAAACAGGCCGGCAGTTATCTGCCGGCCCTCGTGCATTTGTACTTTGCTGCCAATCAAATCCCCAAGCAAGCGTTTATAAATTCCCCCACGCCCACTCGCCGACAATTGCTACCGTCTGCTGTCCCCTGAGCCCTCTTTCACCACCGGAGCCATCAGCGGGTTGGCCTTCTTCATTCTCCCCGCCGTGCCAAATTCACCCTGGCGCTGGCTGGGCAATACCGCCGGCGCCACGCCCTTGCGCGCCGCTTCCAGCGCGCCATTGGCAGAGGAATAAACCACCCAGCTTCCGCCGCCGACTGCGAGGACGATCGCCGCCGCCGCCGCCCGGCGCAACCACGCCCGCCCAACCCCCTGCTCACGCGGCCATTCAACCACGTTGCCGCTGGCCGCCTCGTGGAGACGCGCCTTCACACGCCCGGCCATGCCTTCCGGCACTTCCACCCGCGCCAGCAACCGCAGCGTCGCATCAAAATCCATGCTGCCCATCCTTGCCGCCGCCCCGCCTTCAATCACGTCAAAATTTCCCTTGTTCATCGCGAACCTCGCTTGTGGTTCAACAATCCCGCCATCGCATTCCGCGCCCGGAAAAGCCTCGACCGCACGCTCGACTCGGTCACGCCCAGCACTTCGGCAATTTCCACGCTGTTCAGCTCCTCAAAGGCCGAAAGCAGCAGCACCTCGCGCTCCCGCTCCGGCAACTCTTCCATGCACTTGAGCACCATCGCATGATGCTCCATTCCGCGCGCCCGTTCCTCCGGCGTCAACCCG
>JAJXXN010000061.1 GCA_021781075.1 Acidobacteriota bacterium
TTGGCAAAGTGAATCACTCGTCCTCCGGATCGTGGAAGACCCGCACTTGTTGGATTGACGGCTCGGCGCGCAAGCGGGCCATCAACCGGTCGTGCCGCGTCTTGGTTGCGTTCAGAACAAAGGATGCGCGCACCACGCCGCCGATGCGGTCTTCCTCGACTGTTGCCAGCCGTTCCTGCTCGCGGTCCATGGCGTCCAGGATCGCCGACTTGATTGCTTCGGCATCGGCGCCGCGCGCCTCATAAACCTGCGGGTAAAGCTTGAGGTTGAAACGGTGCTCCAGCAAGCCGACAAACTCGAGTGCGATGATGACAATCAACGTTGCCGCGATGCTGGCCGCGTACAACCCCGCGCCGCAGGCCATGCCAATCGAGGCCACAACAAATACGCTGGCCGCGCTCGTCAGGCCGCTGACCCGGTAACGGTTGTGCAGGATGAGTCCCGCCCCGAGAAAACCGATCCCCTGCACAATGTTCGACGCCACCCGCCCCTTGTCGGGATTCGACTCGCCGGCAAGCACGGCCGACAACAGCGTGAAAAATGCGCAGCCAAGCGCGATCATCATGTTGGTGCGCACACCCGCGGCCTTGTGCCGCGATTCGCGCTCAAGGCCCACAAGCCCGCCCAGCACGCACGCGAGCAGCAACCGCCCCACCGCGCCGTTCAGTATCAGCATTTGCTCCAGCAGGTTGAAATTGAATGGTTGTGCCATGGCGGACTCACCTTGCTGCATCCTATCACCGCATGGCGCCCGCGCCCAGTGAGGTATTGAGGAATGCATCCGAAACGTAAATTGTGGCTTCGGGCTGCCAGGTGGCGCGGAAGCTCCAGGCCTGCTTGAAGGCCGGGTCGCGGCGCACGGCGGCCTCCACCGCATCGCCGGAAAAGGCAATGGCCACCTGCGCGTGCGCGGAAGGATGCACAAGCGCGGCATCGTACAGGTCAAGGTCGCTCTCGTTGATGGTTTGTTTGTACACCATGCCGGCCTGCGGCATGATGCCGGGATAGGAGGAGGTATCCATCAGGACCACGGCATCCGGGCGCAGAGTATGCAGCATGCCGAGGCGCGAGGCAATTTCGCGCTCATATTCACCCCGCATCTCGTGGTTGCGGCGCCCCTCGCCGAGGACCAGCGGCTCACCGGATGCGAGCCTCCACGCATTGGCGCCGGCCACCGCGAGTAGAAATACCACCAGCGCCGGCTTGAAGCTCGGGCGTAGCCGTTTGGCCGGCATCAGCAATGCCTCGGCACAGATGCCCGCGCCAAACGCGATGGCGGGCAAAACCTCAAGACCATAGCGCGTGTTGTACCAGTTGTGCGGCCACCACACCGGCAAAAAAATCGGCACGGAGCCGTAGGCGATCGAGTAGCAATAAAACGGCAATGGAAACCACAAGAGCAGCGCCCAGCGCAGGCCGGTTTTTTTCCCGGGGCGCGCGGCAAACCAAAGCGCCCCCGCGAGTGCAAGCCAGAAGAGCCAGACGCCCAGGCGGCCATTGCCGGCAAGCATCTGCGCGTCTTTGCCATAAAACAGCAGTGCCTCCCATGGGTTGTGCCAGCCGGGGTGCGGCGGGATGAGGCCGTGTGATGTGCGCGCTTCAATGGCGGCGGCGGAGTATTGCCCACGCAAAAAATCCAGCGGGTCGTGCCAGAGGACGGCGTTGTAGATGAGCCAGAGGATGGGCGCCGCGAGCAGCGTGAGGCTGGCAGTGGCAAAGCGCGCAGTGAAAAAGCTTTTGCGCTTCCATAGTTCGGCAGCCATCAACAGCCAGACAGCGAAGCCGAGCAGCCAACCATCGTAGCGCGAGTAGACGGCGGCAACCAGCACCGCGGTCAAAATCCAAAGCAATTCCCGCTCTCTCCTGGGATCGTCCTCCAGTGCATCGCGCCACTCAAGCAAAAGCACGATGCTCCAAATCAACTCGGCAAGGAAGAGCGGCTCGGTCATGGCGGTGGTGCCGATGTAAAGCACGTTGGGATTGAGGATGTACAAGGCGAGTGCAAATGCGGCCGCTGGCACGCTCAGCCAGCGCCGCGCAAGCTTGTAGAGGCCAACGGCGGCAAGCACCGTCTCCGCTGCCGAGGGTATTGCCCCGGCGAGCCCCGAGCGCCACCACGAGTCCACTTGCACAAAGGGCAGCATCAGCAAATGTGGCAGCGGCAGCCAGACAGTGCCCAACTGTGAGATGCGCGGGCGCTGCGCGTCGAGGATGCGGCGCGCGATGTGCAGGTGCGCCTCTGCGTCCCCGTAGAGAATCAGCGCGCCATGGCGAATCGTCCACGCAAGCGCGAAGAGCACCGCGGAGAAGGCAGCCAGCGCCGCCCACCAGAGTTCGCGCTGCTCATCCTCGTGCTTCATCAGAGGTGCGTCAAATCCTTGAAGACTTCAAAGCGCGCATCAATTTCCTCGCGGGTCAGGCTGGCGTTGCGTTCGGTGCCAAAGCGCTCCACGCAGAAGGAGCCCATCACGCTGCCGTAAAACATGGCCTTGCGAAAGACCTGCGGGTTGAGTTCCGGTTGCGAGGCCACGTAGCCGAAGAAGCCGCCTGCGAAGCTGTCGCCTGCGCCGGTTGGGTCAACCACCTCGGCGAGCGGCATGGCCGGCGCGCGGAAGGGATGCATGATGATTCTGTCGCCGCCGAAACTGCGTTCCGAAAAAAATGCCGTCGCGCCGTACTCGCCGTGCTTGACGATGAGCGACTTGGGGCCGAGGGAGAGGACGGTCTGTGCCGCTTGGACAAGATTGGAATTGCCGGCGATTGTCTTGGTCTCAGCATCATTGATCACCAGCACATCGAGGCCCTTGATGGTTTCAAGCAGCGCCGCGCGGTGGTCATTGATCCAGTAATTCATCGTGTCGCCGGCCACCAGCTTCGCCTGCGGCATCGCCTCGCGCACGCGGCGTTGCAGCACGGGATCAATGTTGGCAAGGAACAGATGCGTGGTGTTGGCATATGCCTCCGGTATCTTCGGCTCGAAGCTGGCAAAGACGTTCAAGTCCGTCTGGCGCGTCTTGGCCTCGTTCAGGTTGTCCATGTAGGAGCCCGCCCAGAAAAAGCTCTTGCCCGCGGCGTGCTCCAGGCCGCGCAGGTCAATGTTGCGCTTTCGGAAGACGGCTTCTTCCGCAGGGCCAAAGTCTTCGCCAACAACTGCAATCACGCTGACCTCGGTGAAGTAACTTGCGGCCAGCGAAAAATGCGTCGCTGCGCCGCCCAGGCAGCGCTCCCGCTTGCCCGCTGGGGTTTCGATCGTATCAAAAGCCACACTGCCAACTACGGTGATGCCCATGAATGCTCCGTTCCTTTAACCGAGATACTTGCCGATGATGAGCTTGAGTTTTTCTTTGGTGGCTGCGGGGACCGCCGCGGGCTGGGTGAGCACGGCGTATTGGGCGGCGTTCACACAGGCACAGGTGCGTTCCGCGGGAATGGCGGCGACAGCAGCCTTCACCATTCTTGCGGCGTTGTCGGCGTTCTGGTGCAGCACGGCGACTATCTGCTCAATGGTCACCGCGTCGTGGCCTTCGTGCCAACAGTCATAATCTGTCACCATCGCCACGGTTGCGTAGCAGATCTCCGCCTCGCGGGCGAGCTTGGCCTCCTGCAGGTTGGTCATGCCAATCACATCCGCGCCCCAACTGCGGTAGAGTTTTGACTCCGCCTTGGTGGAGAACTGCGGCCCTTCCATGCAGACATAAGTCCCGCCCAGCTTGCCCACGATACCAACCTCTTTGCACGCCTCTGCCGCCGCCTTGGCCACCGTCGCGCAGACCGGGTCGCCAAAGGCAACGTGGCCCACGATACCCTCGCCAAAAAAAGTTGACTCGCGATGGAAGGTGCGGTCGATGAACTGGTCTGCTATCACAAAATCTGTCGGCTTGTGCTCTTCCTTCAGCGACCCCACCGCCGATACCGAGAGGATGCGCGTCACGCCAAGCTGTTTGAAGGCGTGGATGTTGGCGCGGAAATTGAGCTCAGAGGGCAGGATGCGATGACCGCGTCCATGACGCGCGAGGAACGCCACCTTCCGCCCACTCAAATCACCGAGGACAAACTTGTCCGACGGCGCGCCAAAGGGGGTTTGCACCCCGACCTCGCGCACATTGGTAAAGCCGGGCATGGAATAGAGACCACTGCCGCCGATAATGCCGATTTCCGCCTCTGGCAAAACACACCGTCCCTGTCCGCCGGCTTCCGCGCCCGGCGCAAAATAATTTTCCCGCAACTCTTCAAGTATAAAGCGGAACGCGCGCGGAGGCGGGTGGGGGCGCCAGAGTCGGCCTATTGCTGTTTCTTCCTCATCTGTTCTTCCTCATACGCCCTCTCATTGGCCGCATCCAGCCCATGCGTCGGGTCCTTGTGCAGATAACGCCGCGAGAGGTCAGGCCAGAACTCCTGCAGTGCCGCGCCCAGGCTTCCTTCCACTGTCTGGATCAGTGCCGTGGTCACGGTTACCTCCCAGTTGGTAGGGTCCCCCGAGGGATAGTAAAAGTTCGAGATCTCGCCCGCAATCACGTTGCCCATCACATTTGAGTAATTTGGCTGCCAGCGCCGACTCTTGTCTCCGCGGGCTATGAAGCTGGTCGCCGCCGCATACAGCACGCGATGCATTTTCGACCCATGGCCCAGCCGGAAGTAGCGCGGGTCCTGGTGCAGTAGCGCGGGCAAAAGCGCATTCCCGATCATCGTGCTGTCGAATGCATCCAGGTAGCCCGCCCCTGCGCGTTCAAAATATCCCTTTGCGCCCCATTCAAAACCGCTCTCCCCGTCATTCATCTCACGATAGCCGCCGGTGATGAAGGCCGTGCCAAAGGTCACCGGGTCCACCATCGAGCGGAATCCCAACTGGAATTTCTGCCCCGCCGTCAGAGGCGCCGCATCGTAACGATAGCTGATGTTGAACGAAGGCAGTATGCCGGCAATCCGCTGCTTCTCCTCCTCCTGCAATTGCCGCTGCGCAACCGCATGTTTGTCTTGCGGCTGCCCTTGCCCCGCGGGCTGCTCCTGGCTTGCGCTATCGGAATTCACCGCGTCAGCCGGCGTCGCAAGCAAAGCCAGCAGCTCCGTGTTGCTCATCCGCGGCTGCGGCGCATCGGGCAAGTCCCCGCCGTCGGGGCTTTGCGCGCACAACCGATCGATGCAACCAGTTGCGAAGAGCATGGCGCAGAGAAGAGCGCACAGTGCTCCCCTGGATCTTTGCTTCTGCAGCAAAGCAGACCTCCCCAAAATGTCTCTTGCGGCGGTTTGAGCGCACCCGGAAGGCAAAAACTCAACCGACGGCGACTTGAAGAACAAGAACCACCGGGTACAGGTTACACGATGGACGTGCACGCCTGATGTGCTGGAAGTTTACGTTTTGCATAAAATTCAAGCTTCATGGGCACAGACACACCCTGCGCGAAAGAGTTGCTGCCCGATTTGTTGAATCCAGCGCGGGGAGAATTATTTTTTTGCCCCCTTGAAGCCGGCAAGCAGCGCATCCATCTCCTTTTTCTCATCCGCCTTGAGGGCGCCAAGCCGTTTGCCCAGCTCCGCCGTCATCGCCGGCAAAAATACCTTCATGATCTCCGGTTGCGCGTCCAGAAGGTGCTGCCCGGCCTCGCTGTCATAAAAATTGATCATCGACTCCACATCGCCGTTGTTCAACCGCTTCTGGTAGAGCGCGGTGACTTGCTTCATCATTTCCTCAGTGGGGTACGCTTCGACGGCCTTGTCCATATATTTTTTGTTCAGCCTGTTGACCTGCTCTTTTTGCGCCGTGGAAAGCCGCGCCATCTGCGGTTCATAGGACTGCATCAGGTTTTTCTGCTGCGCCTCAAAAAGCATCGGCACCAGGTTCAACAAATCATCAAGCTGGTCCTCCACCCGCATCACGTCCATCAGCTCATTGATCTGCTCTGGCGTCGCTTGGTCGTCCTCGGCAATCGAGTCCCCCGTTTGCTGCGTGGCAATCGCCTGCTTCGGGGTTCCGGTAGCCTTCACCTTGGGCTTGGGAAAGGCCTCCTGCACCTGCTGCTGCTCCTGCGCGCGCAACCCGATGCAGCAGGACACAAACCCAACAGCAAGCGCCATTACCACCAGTTTCTTGATCATCGATTTTTCCAGCCTCCATTGCAGTGTGCCAGGGATTCCGCTTAATGCCCGTTCATTTCAAAATCAATAAATCCACGCTCGGGGTCGGTCGCCACCAGCTTCACCGTCAAGCGGTCGCCTACGTCCAGCGCCCCGCGCCCTTTCGGGGCATTCATCAGCATCCCTTCCACATGCGGCTCCAGCGTGCGAACAAACGTCCCATAATGATTGACGCCTGTGACAATCGCCGGGAAGCGCTGGCCAATGCGCGGGTGGAGCACCACGGCTGCAATCCGCTTCTGCATCTCCCGCTCCACCTTCCGCGCCGCGTCCTCCATCAACGTGCATCGCTCCGCGATGGAGCCAAGCGATCCTTCGCTGTAGGGCTGCGGGCCCTGGACAAACAATGCCTTCAACAGCCGCTGCGTCACCACATCAGGGAAACGCCGGTTGGGCGCCGTCGAGTGCGTGTAATCCTGCACCGCCAGCCCAAAGTGCCCCGGTGAGGGCTCATTCGGCTTCACCAGCACATACTCGCCGGGCCCCATCAGCTTCACAACCGTCAGTGAGAGATCGGGGAAATGATCGGGGTCTATTTTCTTTTGCTGCAGCAGAAAATCATTCAACGCCTTCGAGTCGGGCTGCGCAGGTAGCGTCGTTCCCAGCCCCTGCGCAACTTCCACAATGCGGTCCCAGCGCTTCGGCGTGCGCACAATCCGGCGGATTGATGCCACGCCGGCCGCATCGAGCGTCTTCGCTATCACACCGTTGGCCGCCACCATGAATTCTTCAATGAGGCTTGTGGCGCGGTTTTTCAACTGTCGTTCGATATTGACGGCCTGGTCGGCCAGCATCACCGGCCGCGTCTCAATCGTCTCAAGGTCCAAGGCGCCATGCTGGAAGCGCGCGCCGAGCATGCGCCGCGCAGCCTCGTCCTGCAACTTCAATTGCTCCGCCAGCTCCCTGTCGGCAGCCACCTTGGGGGGCGCCGCGGCCTGGCCCTCCAGCCACGCCCCCACACTCGGGTAGGCAAGCTGCGCGCGGTTTTTCACCAGCGCCAGCGAGGCTTTCCCATCCGTGCAGTTGCCCATCTCATCCACTGCAAACTCAATCACCAGCGCTGCGCGCTCCTCACCCTCGTTCAGCGATGTCATGCCT
This sequence comes from Acidobacteriota bacterium, assembly GCA_021781075.1. Taxonomy (GTDB): domain Bacteria; phylum Acidobacteriota; class Terriglobia; order Terriglobales; family Acidobacteriaceae; genus CAIMNN01. The sequence goes on from JAJXXN010000061.1 coordinate 7,231, forward strand.
TCCGAAAGCTCCGTCGGCAGCATGGGAAATACCTTCACCCCCGTGTACACCGAGGTGGTTTCACTTTGCGCATGGTGGTCGAGTGGGCCGCCGCGGCGCACCAGCGAATCAACGTCAGCGACGCCAATCATCACCCGGATGCGCCCGTCGCTCAGCCGCTCCGCCACTTCTATCTGGTCAAGGTCCCTGGACGTGTCATTGTCGATGGAAGACCAGGGCAGGCCGCTGAGGTCTTTGAGCCCGGCAGCGGGCTTTTGCCGGCCCGTGGCGAGTATCCCCTTCAGCTCCTCCATCGCCTCGCTGGGAAACTCCGGCTGAAAGCCGTGCTCCTCCATCACGCGATGCGCCTCGTTTACAAGATTGAAATGATATGGGTGCCCATTGGCCATCTGAAGCGGCGCTCCTTCTGCACAAGGGAAGACTACCACCCGCCCCCTGAAAAAATTCAGCCTGCGAGATGAAATCGCAGGCTGAATGAAGATGAAAACAACAGTCCGGTTATTTGATGCCCAGGTCGCTGAGAATCTTGGGACTGGGATCGTCCACCGCCAGCAAATTGTGGCAGGTGTCGCAATCGTTTGGAATCGACTTCTGCGTCGCCTTGTTCGTGTGGTCGCCATCGTGGCAGCGGAAACACCCGGGGTAATCGTTGTGGCCTGTCCCATTGTGCCCGATGTTGCTCGGGTGGGTGCCCCAGGTGACCTTCATCTCCGGGAAGACGTTGTGCGTGTATATGTCCACCAGGCCATCGGCCGCGGCCTTGATGAGCGGGGCCTTGGTGGCCACCACCTGTGGGTAATTCTTCTGGTAAAACGCCATCAGTATCGCCGGGATTTGCTTCTTCGCATCCTCCGTGCTGTTGAAGGCGGTCTTAAGCAGCATCAGCCCTTCCTTGTGCACGTAAGGCAGCTCCGCGCTGATGATGTTCTCCGAGATGGCCTGGTTCAGCGCCTCATCCGCCGTACGCATCCCGTGCGCCGCGCGGTTGTGGCAGTCGATGCAGTCCATCACCCGCCGCTCGCCCTTCGGCGCGCTGCTCACATTCGAGCTCGCAAACGTCTCCACCGACCCGTCCGGATAATGCTTCTCAACCCAGGGAATGGTTTGCCGCTCGCGGTCCGTCGCAATGTACTCGATGTGTTCAAGGTGAATGCCGTGGATCCCGGAAAGATGCGAGATGGAATCCCTGCCGCCGAGATGCAGGACCACAACCGACTGGGTGCGCGAGTTTTTCTCATCATTTCCATAGTAGGAAAAGACGATCAGCTTCTCGCCCACGAATTTGGCCGGGGTGTGGCATGACTCGCAGATATAGCGGGCCGGGCGCAGGCTGGTCACAGGCGACGGGATCGGCCGCGGGTAGGTGTTGAATATCACCTCCACCAATTGCTTCGTGCCATTCACTTTCGCCTCAATATACGACTGCGCGCCGTTGCCGATGTGGCACTGCACGCACTCCACATGCGAGTGCGGCGAAACCTGGTAGGCGGCATATTCCGGGTGCATCACATGGCAGGTGGCGCCGCAGAATTGCGGCGAGTCCATGTAGGAGGCGCCACGGTAACTGGAAACGGCCACAATGAGCACATTGGCCACGGTTGCCACAAGCACCACATCAATGCCGTGGCGAAACGTCCTGTCATTCAGGTCGATCTTCGGGTAGGTTTGCGGAATCTTGCCCAGCGCGCGCAGCCTGCCATAACGAATCAGGATGCCAACGGGAATCAGTATCAGGCCGAGGATGAAGAGGGCAGGCAGAATGAGGAAGAAGATAATGCCCAGATACGGGTTGGCATGCGGCCTGCCCACAAGCTCGGTCACCCAGTAGCTGAGCATGATTAAAGCGGCACCGGTGGTGAAGGCACCGCCGGTCAAACTGATCGGGTTGTTGCCAAAGAACAGCGCCGGCCGCACCCAATTTTCACGAAATTTTTCAAACAACGCCATTCAATGCCTCCCCGGCACACGTTCAACCACTCAACAAGAAGCCCGCCTGTGATAGCGGGCTTCTTGCGTCATGATTGCAAAAGCCCTTACTTCACGAATGTACGGTAGTACTCAACAACCGACTTGATTTCGGCATCGGTGAGCTTGCCCTTGTAGGCGGGCATCTTGCCCTTGCCGTCGGTTGTGATCTTGATCATGTCGGCTTCCTTCAGCGCCTTCACCTCGGGTGATGTGGCCGCGGGAACCTTCAACGCCTTCGACATCGAACTGTCAGCAGCGCCGTTGGCGCCGTGGCAACCCTGGCACTTGGTATAAAGCGCCTTGCCGCCGTCATCCGCAAAGGCCATTGCGCCCGTCAACAACAAACCCGTCATCACTGCTGCTACTTTGTTCATCGTCATGGTCATCTCTCCAAATTGGTTGGTACTGCCGGTTATTCTGTTGTGCAACATCGGCCCCTGGCTCCAGCGATGCCCAATTTTCCGCTGGCTTGAAACGTTCTGCTGCAACCCGTGAAACACGCTAAACATTCTGCCCTTTGACACCCTACTTTCACAACCGGGCGCCAAATCCCTAGGAGGCCAACTCTGCCGGCCTATTCATCCTGATGGCTGTCTTCAAAAAACACCCCACTGGTATTGGAGCCATGCACATCCTTATGGCAACTGATGCACGTCCCGCCTGCGCCTCCCGGCTGATGCCCGTTCACCGGCTTGCCCTTGATCTGCAACGCGGGCAAGTGGCACAAATTGCACAGCTCATTCACCGTCGGTTTCTTCAGCAGCTTCCCATATTGGCCGCCGTGGTTCACATGGCAGCCCGTGCAACCCTGCACCATCACCGCGGCGTGGGGATATTTGTAAGGCCCGGCCTGCTCCTTGTGGCAACTCTTGCACTCTGCGCTGCCCTTGTCCATGTTCTTCATGCCTGCCGCCAGCACCTCGCCA
>JAJXXN010000173.1 GCA_021781075.1 Acidobacteriota bacterium
GGACGATGATCTGTGGCTCCTCCTCGCGTGGGATGATGACGATGGCGAAGACGCCGAGGGCCAGCGCCGCGGCAATGATCAACGGCGTCAGCTTGGAGTTGAGAAAAGTGTGGGCAAGCCTGCCGGCAATGCCCAGGTTGTGCTGCTCGAACCTGTTCATTGGCGCACCTCGCTCGTCGGCGCAATCCTCATGCCCGCCAGGTCCCGGTCCGCGGGCGAATCCACAACGGTTTCGCCGACGGCAAGCCCGGAGAGGACTTCAACCAGGTTGTCCTGTGTGGCGCCAAGCGTGATGTAACGCAACTGCGCAATGCTGCCCTGGTCCAGCACATACACGCAAGGCAGTGAGCCGCGCTCGACCACCGCGCTCATTGGGACAAAAACCGCCTTGTGGCTGCCAATGGAGATTTGAGCCGTGCCAAACATGCCGGCCTTCAGTTGCTTTTCCGCGGGGATTTGAATTTTAACCAGGATGGTGTGCGAAGCCGGGTCGGCAGCGGGAACTATCTCGCTCAGCGTACCGGTCAGATTGAGGCCATTGACGGCAACCGGGATTTTCATTCCCGTTCTCAGCGAGGAAGTCACAGACTCGTCGATGTTCGATTGCAATTCGAGCGGTCCCGCATGGTCAACGACCAGGATCGGCATGCCGGGCGATGCAAAGGTGCCTGGGTCGGCCGAGCGCGTGGTCACCACGCCATTGAACGGCGCGCGGATCTGCGTATAGGCCAGCATCGTCTTTGCCCCGCTCAACTGCGCGCGCGCGGCCTCGCTTTGCTGGCGCATGGATTCAACACGCGCGTTGGCGCCTTCGGCGCGGCGCGCAACCTCGTCCATCTCCTGCGGGCTGACGCTCTTGTCGGCCTGCAGCTTCTTGTAGCGATCCAGCGTGGCGGTGGCAAGTGATGCATCGCTTTGGGCCGCGCTCTGGGCCTGCTCCGCGGCCTTGAAGCCGGCCTCGGCCTGCTCGACGGCGCTGCGCTGCGCTCCATCATCGAGGCGGGCAAGAAGCTGGCCGGCGCGCACCTGGTCGCCTTCGTGGACCAGCACTTCCACCAGGCGGCCGGGGACCTGCGGTGAAACCTGCGCCGACTCATGCGCGTGCAGTGTGCCCGTGGCATGCAACAGCAGTGGCGCATCCACTTCCCGGCTCTGCACCAGCGCTGCGCTGGCCGTTTCATGATGCGTGGCGGGTTCAGTGCCGTTGGAGTGGCAGCCGGTTAGCACGGCCGTGGCCGCCAGTGTAAGCAGAATGGATGAAAGATATTTCATTGCAGGGCCTCCGCGGCATCGGGAGTCAAGGTTCCCGTGGCAAAAAGGGTTTCAGCATAGGCCATGGCATTGCCATAGACCGCATTCCAGTAGTTTGATTCGCTTTCGCGCTGTGCATCCTCTGCGCGCAACAGGTCGTTGATGGTCGCCAGGCCCGCGTTATAGCGGTTGCGCAGGATGCGCAGGCTCTCCTCGGACTGCGCCAGTGCGGCCTTCGCTGTGGCCAGCGCCTGCACCGCGGTGGCCTGATGGATGTGCGCCTGGCTCACCTGCACCCGCAACTGCTGCTGGTATTGCGTAACCTGCGCATCCACCCTGCGCTTGGCCGCGACCTCGCGCGCCAGCTCGTATTTTTTCGTGGATGGGAAGATGTCAATCCCCAACTGTACGCCAGCCACCCAGTTGTTTCCGCCCGATCCGCCAAACGAATCGCGATCCTCCTCCCAGTTCCCATAGGCGGCAATATGAGGCAAAAAGTTGGAGCGCGCGGCGGAGACGGATTTGGACTGCGCGGTTTGCGCCAGCTTCAAAGCCTCAAGATCGGGCCGCGTCTTGAGCGCGGAGGCCATTTGCTCATCCAATGAGAGCGCGGCAAACTCGTGTGGCTCGATGGGCTTGAGGTCGGCCCGTGCAAAATCCTCGACGCCCATGGCGGCGCGCAACTGCACCCATGCCAGGTCCAGGTCGCCTTCGGCGGTGATCAATTCCTGCTTGCGCGCGGACTGGTTGACCGCGGCGAGCATGCGGTCGGAATCAACCGCAAGCCCCGCATTCACGTGATCGGCGGCGGAGGCAAGCAGCGCGTCCGCGGTTTCCTGCTCGTGCTGCGCAACCGCCACGCGGCGCTGGGCAAATAGGACCGCCTCATACGCGCGCACAACGTCAAAGACCACCTTCTGGTTGATGGCTTGGGTTGTGGAATCGGCGCTCCTGCGCATCAGGTCCGCGCCCTGAATCATGCGCTGGGTGCGCAGCGAATCGAAAAGCATCCACTGGCCCGTGAAACGGGTCGAGAAGTCGCTGATGGGGTTTGGGCGGTTCAGCGTATCCACATTGAAATCGGCCTGCGTGAAGCTGCGCTGGCGCAAGCGCGCCGCAAAGGCATACACCGGGTCGTCACCGCGCGATATATCCTCGGTGAAATTCAACTGCGGCAGCAACGCGGTACGGGCAAGCATGGAGGAGGCTTTGGCTGATTGCTGGCCCGCCTGCGCCATTGTGACTTCTGGATTTTTTCCCAGCGCGGTGTCAATGGCTTGGCGCAGCGTCAGCGGGGGCTCCTGTGCTGCAAGGCCCGCGGCGGCCGCCAAGGATAACAGTGGCCATAAATTTCTGAATAAAGAATTTTTCATTCCAGGAGAACCTCCAGGTTGGACACATTATCAAAGCCAAAGTGTCGACATTTTGTTACATCGGAGCTGGTAAAGGCCCGCACCAGTGCCTACTGTAAATAAAGTTCAATTGATTGTACGCCGTGAACTACGCATGCAGTGCGAAATCCCCGGATTACACCCCGCCCAGAGGCGGAAAGTGCCAGCAAAGAGCGCGCGCCCGGTTTCGTCCCGGTCAGACGTTTGCTTCCCAACTTGTAACGTACGGTACTTTGCCCGGCGCACGGCCTGGGCATCAGATGCCAATCAGGCGAAGATATTCCCGTGTCAGCGCAGTGCGCAGTCTCTCCAAGACAGCCGGGTCGCAGGTGGGCTGCAGGGAGCGGCAGCGATCAATGGCGGAGCGCAGGTCGCGCAGAAAGACAACACAGGAGGGACAGGCGTCAATATGTTCGCGCAGTTCGTCGCAGGTGCGGGGCTCGATGCGGCCGTCCAGATATTCCGAGAGATTGGCAAATATCTGTTTGCACTCAAAGGCCGGTTTGCGAGTGCGGCCACGCTCCGCAATTGCGTCGTTGTGGACTGCGCCATGGCTGGCAATCCGGCGCTCCTCCTCGGCCTTGAGCCGCGAAAGTTCCTTGCGCAAGGTAAGGCGCGCACGGTGAAGGCGCACGCGGACCGTGCCGGCCTGCAGGTCAAGAACCTGTGCCACTTCCTCGGTGGTCAACTCCTCCATGTCGTGCAACACAAGCACAATGCGCAACGAGGGCGGGATCTCCTGGATGGCCTTCTGCACAATCCGGTTTTGCTCGGCGCTTAACAGCGTGTTTTCGGGGCCGGCGGCGGTGTCGGCCAGCAGTTCGCCCAGCTCGCGCTCGTCGGGCATCAACTCATCGAGCGAAAGAGTATGTGCGGGGGCATAGACGCTCTTGCGCCTCATACGCCAGCAGCGGTTGCGTGTGACCGTGTAAAGCCAGACAGCCAGCGCCTTGGGCTCGGTAATCTTCTGCAGGTGGCCGAGGGAACGGTAGAGGACCTCCTGCATGGTGTCCTCAGCATCCTCCGGATGGCCGCAAACCTTCATGCTGAAGGAGTAGACGGTATTCTGCAACAGTGTAATGGCCTGCTCTATGGAGGCAGGATCATTCTTCTGCAGCAGTTCAGCGGCTTGAACAAGTTCCGGGCGCATGGTTGAAGTGGCTACTATCAGTATAGTTGCCGGATTCAAAGGGATTGGATAAGCCGCTCCATCTCCGCCTGCTGCTTTTCAATCGATGCAACCAGCCTGAACTGGGTGCGGCAGCGGTCGAGGTTGTGGCGGGGGTGGTCTATTTTGAAGTATGTGTCGCCGGAGAGATAGTCGGCGAGGAAGCGAACCCCTATAAGAAACGTGATGAAGCGGCCACCGCTGACAAGCAGCTCTTTTTCGTCGCGCGTGATGAAGCCAGCGGTGGATTTGAGATAGCCCCGCGCCAGCCCGGCGAAGGTTTCCATCTCCATATGGATGAGCGAGAGGTCCGTTTCATCCTCGGCTGCGGCGCAAGTGGCGGTGCGCACCATGTCGCCGAAATCATACGCCAGCAGGCCGGGCATCACCGTGTCAAGATCAACCACGCAGACTGACTCGCCGCTTTCCTGATGCAGGAGAACATTGTTGAGCTTGCAATCGTTGTGGGTGATGCGCTCGGGCAGTCCGGCGTTGAGCAGGAGTTCCGTGAGCGGTTTACGCGCCAGTGCAAAGTCAATCTCCGCGAGGGCTGATGCAACGCGACCGGCCGGGTCGCGCGCAATGGCCTGTTCCAGGGCGGCGAAACGCGTGGGGCCGTGGTGGAAGTTGGGAATGGTTTCATTCAGCCGCGGCGCGGGCAGGTCGGCAACCTCGCGCTGGAACCCACCAAAGGCAAGCCCGACCTGATAAGCCTGCGCCGGGCTGGTGACTTTTTCGTACGAGACAACATCCGGGATGAAATTAAAGCAGCGCCAGTAATTTCCCCCCGCATCCAACAACAGCGTGCCGCCTTCCGCTGTGCGTTGCAACAGCAGCGCGTGCCCTGCACATTTGGCCGAGATGTGGTCGGTGACGCGCTGCACGTTTTCCATCAGCGCCTGCGGGTTGGTGAAGATGCGGTGGTTGATGCGCTGAAGCAGCGCATGGACCACACCGTCGGGAGTTGCATATTGCACCCGGTAGGAATCATTGATGTGGCCGTTGCCCCACGGCTCGGCGGAAAGGAACCGGCCCAGTGAAAATGCCCGTGCGGCGGCGGTCAAAGAATCATTCTTCATCAAGCCCATAGATTTTCCGGATAAACGCCGCCATCGACCAGACTTCTCAAATTGGCGCGGACCTTTTCCAAGTCCTCTTTGTAGGTCACACCAAACCAGGACGAGTCCGTATGCAGCACGCGCACCCTCATCCGTCCCCGCGTAATCAATTCGTGAACGGAGTTGGGCAGGTAGCACTCAGCCTTGAGGTCGGTGGCGTGGCCTGCCAGAAAATGCGCAAAGCTCTCGTTAAGAAGCGGGAAAATTGTCGGCGGAAAACCCCACATATTCAGCGAGGCGGTTTCATCACCGGTGAGCTGACGCATACTGCCATCCGCGTTGCGGGTGGTGGCGCCATGGCCGGAACGCTCAATCTGCGTTTGCTCAACAATCTCCTCCAGCATTCCCGCGGCATTGGTGGTGCAAAGCGCACGTGAGACCGAACCGTGGTCGGAGAGTGTTTGGCGCAGCATAAAGCCAACCAGTGCGGCATCGCGCGACCCCGAGCCCCAGTGGTCAACGAGTGCCCGGTACGAAGCGGCGCCGTAAAAATCATCGGCATTGATGACGGCGAACGGGCCGTCAATCAGCTTTGCGGCGGTGAGTACGGCATGGGTTGTTCCCCAAGGCTTGGTTCTGCCGTCCGGAAGTGAGTAGCCGGCGGGAAGATCGACTAGCTCCTGGAATGCGAGGTCATAGGCGATACGGCGGCCAAAGCGCGCCGCGGCAAGCGCGCGGAAGTCGGCTTCCATCTCCCTGCGGATGACAAATACGGCACGCGCAAAACCGGCGCGGAGCGCGTCAAATACAGAGTAGTCAAGCAGCGTTTCACCGCTCGGGCCCATGCCTGCCATTTGCTTGAGTCCGCCAAATCGGTTGCCCATGCCGGCGGCCATCACGACCAGGGTGGGTTGTGCGTTCACGTTTGCAGTTGTCAAAATATCATTCCCTCATGAAGTGAATTCAGTTTTTCAACTTCAGCGGCAGTATGTCCAGCGTCAAAACCTCAAAAGGCTGAAGCTCAACCTCACGGCTTTCATCTGCCGGGAGCGCAAGCGATGCCTGCGCTGCATCCTCCCGCCAGGGCGAGTGCGCGGTGTAGTCAACCGGCGCCTGCTGCGGCAATTCAAGCTGCGTGCGCAGATGGATTGAAAATTTCTGCGCATGGTCGCTCGGGTTGCGCAAAACCAGGATGGACTTTTGTGGCGACCAGGAGGCCCAGCCGTAAACCTCAAGCCAGGCCGGGTTGCCGCCCACCCAGTGCGTGTCTTTGAGCACAGAGGCATTGGCGCGCGACCACCTGGCGGCCTCGGCGAGGTCGTCCCAGTCCTTCGTGCTCAACAGGCCGGGGGTGATGTACATCTCCTGCAGTTCAGTGCCGGTGCCAAAATATGAGCGCACCTCATGGCGAAAGCAGTTTTGCGGGTCGGATGCAAGTTCGCGATGGTGCTGGGCAAAGATGATGCCATGCAGCATGAGTGAGTTGAGCGGGTAGAGCGGGCCGTTAAGCACCACGCGCTGGTAGGTGTCGGCGTCGCGATAGGTGATCCAGCGCTCGCGGTAGGGGCCGACCCCGGCGGTGGAATCATCTTCGCCGCCACGCCAGATTGAGTCCGCGTACAAAAGCCAATACGGCGAGGGCCACGTCCCGGTGGTGAGATTGACAAAGAGGTCCGGCTTGGCCGCGCGAAGGTCGCCGATCAGATGCATCATGGCGGCAAAGTCGCTGTCGAACCTGCTGCCCTTGAAGACTTCATCCACGTTGCCCGTGCCGTCGAATTTGAACTGGTTGACGCCATACTGCTTCACCATAGTGAGCGCCACATCGCGGAAGGCCTCATAGTATCTGGGCCCGGAAAGCGCATAGCCGTCGTTGATGATCTCGTATCCGTTGGCGCGCCCGAAGGCGATGCGCTCTTCCTTCGGTTTGGAGTAGCCGCCCCAGGGAGACATCCAAACGCCGGGCGCGGCGTTGAACTTTGCGGCATTTTCTTTCACCCGGGTAAAGCCGTCGGGGAACCCTTGATTGAAACCCCACAGGGAGTGATGGTTGTCCCAGCCGTCATCGAATAGAAATGAGTCGAGCTTGACGCCGCGCTTGTCCGTGAGCTCATGGCCGAAGAAATCAATGCGGTCGAGCGCATCCTGCTCCGAATAGGGTGTGAAATACCCAAGGTCGTACCACGAGTTGTAATGCAGGAAGGTGCGGTATGGATGCGCCCGTTCGGTCTCAAGGTAGGCGAGGAAGGCGCGGCGCATCTGGCCGTTCTCCGCAACGCCAAAGACGGCGGAGTAGCGAATCTGCCGCCCGGCGCGCAGTGGCAGTTCGCGGTCAATCCACGCCGTGGCCCGACCGTTGCGCACGTTGCTCCCGGAAAGCGGATCCTCAAAACCCAAAAACCAATTGCCGGCAACAATGGGCGAGCCTTTGACGATGCCGGCAACCCGCGCGCCCGCAGCTTCAAGGTCAATCAGCCTCACCTGCGCAATGGGCAGGTCCCGCCCCGCGGCGTGAATGGCAAGCGTCTGACGAATGTAGTTTGTGCCGTCCAGCAGGATGAGCGACCAGGCCAGATGCAACTGGTTGTCATCGCTGACGAGTTCGAGTTCGAGAATTTTTCCGCCGGTGCGGTCGGCAAGGCGCGGCGCGTCGGGTTGCGGCACCTGCGCAATCAGGCGCGGGGGGCTCTCCAGCTTCAGGTTGGCTGCGTCGTAGATGAGGCCGGAGTTCATGAGTATGGCGAAGGGCGTGGGCAGCGCCAGCCGCGATGCATCCAGACGGCTCGCAACAGTGAGCGGGCCGACCCGCCCCCCGGCGATGGAAAGCCCCGCGATGAGTTGCCCATTTTCAAGTTGAAAGTTATTGCCGCTGCGGCTGATTTCCACCTGCCCCGCCGCGCTTTGGGCGTGCAATTGGACGCTCAAAAGCATTGGGAAACACAGGACAAGCATGGGTGTGAGGCTGCGTGTCAGGGTGCGGATTCGCATAATTGTTTGTCGCGGACTGTCGCCAGAAAACATCTTAGCAGTCCTTTCCCTTGCCGGGGCGCGCGCGTCCGGCAATCACCGCTTGCCTTCAAGTGGTTCAAGCCCATAGCCTGAGTACGCAATGAGGACTCAAGTACAGGTTGATTTTCGCGGTTGGCGGTTGTGCGGCGGCATGATGTTTTTGTTCATGGCGGCCTCACCGGCCATCAACCTGTCATTGTCCGCGCAAAACCTTGATCATGCGAGGAATTCCCAGGAGGCCACTGTGACTAGTTCATCGTTTGGGGTGATGGATGATGGCGCGCGCGTTGATGCCTACATACTGACCAATGCACAGGGCGCACGGGCAAAGATCATCACCTACGGCGCAACCTTGACTGAATTGTGGATTCCCGACCGCGCCGGGCAGCTTGACGACGTGGTGCTCGGCTATGACAACCTGAGGCAATACCTCAGCGGGCGCACGTGGTTTGGCGCGACTGTCGGGCGCGTGGCCAACCGGATTGCGGGCGGAGCGTTCACGTTGAATGGCAAGCAGTACCATCTGGAACAGAACGACGGGCCGAATACATTGCACAGCGGCTCCATCGGCCTGAGCCATGTGGTGTGGGGCGCGCAGCCCCTCCATACGCCCGGCGCGGCAGGCGTGCGCTTCAGCTACACCAGCAAGGATGGCGAGGGCGGCTTCCCCGGCACATTCACGGTTCATGTCACTTACCTGCTCACCGACGCCAATGAGTTGAAGATTGAGTACACCGCGCAGGCCGACAAAACAACGCCGGTCAACCTGACAAACCACAGCTACTTCAATCTTGACGGCGGCGGCAACGTTCTCAATTATCTGCTCACGCTATATGCAAGCCATTACACACCCGTGGACGCGGCCTTGATTCCCACTGGCCAAATTTTGCCCGTCGCCGGAACGGCGCTTGATTTCACTCACCCCGAGCCCATTGGCGCACGCATCAACCAGTTGCCCATCACCCACGGCTACGACCATAATTTTGTGGCCGATGACACAACCGACCACCTCAAACACATTGCCCATGTGCTGGCCCCCGGCAACGGCCGCGTGATGGACGTGTGGACCACCGAGCCGGCCGTGCAATTTTATACGGGAAATTTTCTTGACGGCAGCATCACCGGCAAGCGCGGCGTTGTATATGGTAAAAATGCGGCGCTTTGCCTGGAGACACAGCACTATCCCGACGCGGTGCACTACGCAAATTTTCCCTCAATCCTGCTTCGCCCAGGCAAAGGGTTCCACAGCGAAACAATCTACAAATTTTCATTCGAGTAATGGCCACGGCAGACGCGCCCTGGAAATGTGCGAGGCTCATCGCTTAGGATTCTTGTGCGGCAAATCCCGCGGAAAGCGATTCTTCAAAATGATGAACCATGCTGCCTCCAACGCCCAACCCTCCACCGCCGCCATCAACAAGCTCTGGCCCGACCCCGGGACGATTCTGGACGGGCTGGTCCGTGACGGCATGTTGCTGGCCGTGGGCGGCTTTGGACTATGCGGAATTCCCGAGGCGCTGATTCTGGCACTGCGCCAGAGCGGCGTGAAGAACCTCACCATCGCCAGCAACAATGCTGGTGTGGACAATTGGGGGCTCGGGCTGTTGCTGGCGACAAGGCAGATAGGAAAAATGATTTCCAGTTATGTGGGCGAGAATGCCGAGTTCGAGCGCCAGTACCTGACCGGCGAACTGGAGGTCGAGTTCAGCCCGCAGGGAACACTGGCCGAGAGGATGCGCGCCGGTGGCGCGGGTATCCCCGGCTTTTACACACGCACCGGCGTGGGAACGGTTGTTGACGAAGGCAAGGAACAGAAGGAGTTCGACGGCGTCGAGTACATTCTGGAGCGCGGCATCCGCGCCGACCTCTCACTTGTGAAGGCTTGGAAGGCGGACACGGCCGGCAACCTAGTTTACCGGCACACGGCGCAGAACTTCAACCCGATGGCCGCGGCCTGCGGGCGGGTCACCGTCGCCGAGGCGGAGATCATTGTGCAACCCGGCCAACTTGACCCCAACGAAATTCATACGCCGGGCATTTACGTGCAGCGGCTTCTGCACAACCCCGCGCCCGAGAAGCGCATTGAGCGGCGGACAATTCGGAAGGAGGCGTAGCGATGGCCTGGACACGGGAGCAGTTGGCGGCGCGCGCGGCCAAGGAGTTGCGCGACGGCT
>JAJXXN010000208.1 GCA_021781075.1 Acidobacteriota bacterium
TCCGATCTGCTCAAGGGGCAGGTGCTGGGCTTTGACCGCGATCCTGCCTGCCGGGGCTGGGACATATTTCGCGCCCTTCTGCCTGCCTCGGTTGGCGAAACGCTGGTGACGATGGGTGCGGGGGATTGCTGCCGCCGCTGAATCGCATTGGCCGGGGCACGCTGATTGCCTTGCGCAGTGAGCGTGGTGCAGACGAGCGCCGCGCAGACCAGTGCCGCCGGGAAAGTATGTAGCTTCATCGTGCACCTTCCAACATCGCTGGCGGCGCGGGCAATCCAGTGCCGCCGCCCTTCGCTTGAGCACATCAAAATGTGGTCTTGTGTTTGAATGTCAACGTCCACAGCACCATGAGCTGGGTTGTGTCCTGCTCAACATTCGCCACGTTGTCCTTGTTCTGGTTGTAGCTTCCCTGGGCTGAAAATGTGCTGAACTTCCACCGTCCGGGCATTGTCCAGGAGAGGCGCCCACCGTACTGGCCGTTGAGCGTGTCACTGGTGGCGACCCCGCCGGTGAGCACGGTGCGCGCCTTTGACAACGTGAGCAGCGGCGCAAGCTGCACCACCGGGCGCTTCCAGTTCAACGAGGGTTGCGCATAGAACGTGTAGGTGCTGCTCAACCCGATGGTTGCGCCATTGGCAGAAACCCAGTTGGAGTTGAACTGCGCGGTCATTTTGAAGATGCTCTTGCAGGGCGCGAGATTGGCCCCCAGGTTGATGGATGAGGTGATGGTGTCATTGGCGGGTGTCAGGTTGTCGCGGAACCAGTCGCGCGTGGCGCCGGCGGTGTAGGTTGTGTAGCCCACCTTGCGAGAGAATTTGACGCTGCCGGAGATGTCACGCGAATCTGCCGCGCCGGAGACGGCTGGCGGCTGGTTGACCAGCGCGGCCGGGACGGAGCCGGTCGTGGTGAGCGTCTGTCGCGCCTCGAGGGAGAGGTTTGACTTTTTGCCGAAGGGCTTGCTCCAGCTCTCGTCGAAGGTGTTCATGCGCACTTCATCGAGGGTGGTGGGGTTTACGTTGTTGTCAAGGAAGGTGTAGGTGAGGCCGAAGTTGCCGGCCTTGGTGGCATCGGTTGCCGAGGCATTGGCCGCGCGGAGGTTTGGCTGGCTGGATTCGGTGAGGCTTGGGTTGGCCGGGTTGCCAAAGTTCGGGCTCTCTTCACGGTAGCTGAAGCTTGTTTTGAGCTTGCTGATCTGCCCGGTCACGCCCGTCCGCCAGGCGCGGCCAAACTCGCGCTTCGAGGCGGGGTCGGTCGTGTCCTGGTTGAAGTAGCTGATGGCGTACTCGCTCGTCCACTGCCATTTTTTGTTGAAATTGATTTTGAGCAGCGCGCCAATCACATCGCCCGCGCTTTTGGGGGCAATGGGGTTGGGCAGGATGATGGGATTTCCCTGCGAGTCGTAGCCGACTATCGTGGGCGAACCGGTGTCGGTGGCGTTGAGCCACATGACGCGGAAGGCGGCCCACTTGGGCAGCGGCGCGTCATAGCTGGCGCCCTCAATCTGCTGATGGAAGTTGATTCCCGAGCCGCCGCCGAGCGCCGTGTCGTTGGTGTTGGTGAAGCCGCCGAGGATGCCGGCCTTCGATTGAATCGTCAGTTCGACGGCCTGGCGCGGGGTTGACGCGGAGACGAAGTCCGCATCCTTGTACATGACGGGCGAGATGGTGCCGAAGCGGAAGTTCACCACCCAGGGAAGCTTTTTGTAGTTGAGCTGGAAGATGTAATCGTCAAACTGGGCCTGGCTGGTGCGCAACTCGGGGGGATTGAGCACGGAGTTGAGCAGGCCGCTTCCGTTGACATCGATGCGCCATGGTCCGTTTGCGTAGTGCATTTTTTCCGATGCGGAGAGGACGTTGGTGTCGGGCGGATTTGAGCCGGAGACCCACTGCGTTGTGGCGCCAAGCTGGCTTTCAAGAATTGGCCGGTTGGCTTTGTTGCCTGTTGCCGGTGTGGCGGCCTTTTTGAGCGGCGCGGAGGCGCCTTTGGGCATTCCCTGCGGCGTGTTTGGGGCGGGTGCCTCGGCATCGGTGCCCGGCTGCAGCGCGGGCGCGGAGGGCGTTGAAGTGGTTTGCGCCGGGGCCAGGACGGTGAAGCTCCATGCGGTGGCGTCGCTGCCCACGCTCAGGTTGATGGAGTGCTCGCCGCCCGAGAGCGCCATGGGCGGCGTGAAGCTGACCTGTTCGCCGTTCACCTGCGCGAGCGAGGTCACGTCCACATTGTCGACCATGAGGCTCACATCGGCGGGGTTGATTGCCTGTTTGAAGGTGATGCTGATCGCCGGCTGCGTGGCGTTGGTGGTGCTGTTGGGCGCTGGGGTTTGTGTGCCGATCTCGCCGGCAATGTCGCCCATGGAGCCGAGGATGGAGGCGAGCGGCGCATTGACGGCGAGGAGCACAGGCTGTTTGCCGAGGCGGAGTGATTGGGCTCCCGTGCCCGGCTCGGCCACAAAACTTTGCCGCTGCCCGGTGCTGAGCAGTTCGCCGGTGGGCGAAAGGCGATCCACCTCGAAGTAATAGGCTGTGCCCGGCTCAAGCTTGCTTTCCACTGCGCGCAGGTCGAGTTGCGGTTCGCTGGTCAGGTACTGGCGCACCACGTCATTGCCCTCAAAGTCGCGGCTGATGGTGACAAAGTAAAAGCCCTGCTCCTCGGAGTGCGTCCAGGCAAGCTGCAGGTGGCCGGCGGTGTTGCGCAGGGGCTTGCGCGTGAGCATGCTCATCACGTTTTCCTCGCCGCGCACGATCGGGCGCAGCGGCAGCGGGTCGCGGGCGATGCCGTGCACGTCAATGGCGCGGATGGTCCAGTAGAAGGATCCGGCGGGCAGGCCCTGCCAGTCAGCGAGGGGAATCTCCCAATGGTTTTCATCCACATTGAACCATTCCTTGATGGACGAGAAAAATTGTGATGTGGCGAAGCCGACCTGGTAGCGCACCGCACCCGGCACAGGCGACCAACTGAAGGTTGGCGGCCCGGTGGCAGTAAAGCGTGCGGAGTTCAAAGGCAGGGTCAACTGCGTGCGGGCAGCGCCAGGAGGGTTGACCACCAAGGTCACCGGGTACGTGGCGACTTTGTTTGGCTGGGTGAGCCGCAACTGCAACTGGTGCGCGCCGAGTGTGACCGTTGGCAGTGGCTGCTGTGTGGTGAGCGTGTTGCTTGCGCTGCCGTCCAGTCGTACGCTGAACTCCTCGAAGACCGCCCCGTCCCACAACCATTGGCCGAGCGCGGTGCCGGTGCCGGTGCCAGCCACCACCGCTTCGCCGTAAAGCGGCTCGCCCTGCGTGGTCACGGTCCCGCTCCTGGGCGCGACCAGCCCGACGTTGAGGATGGTCAGCGGCGCGGCGATGGTGTTGGCCGGAAAAACGTGAAAGGGCTGTGAGGTGCCGTTGTTTGCCGAGGTTGTGCCATCGGCGTTGAGCACGTCAATGGCGCGCTGGCCCAGGGCCGCGACAGTGCCAATGTTGACCTGCGCGGTGATTAGGCTGGCGCTGATGACGCGGGTGTTGAGGATGACAATATCCGTGGCCTGGGTGAACCCGGTTGAGCCGCCCGCGGTGAGAACTGCGGAGATGACAAGCGTGGCGCCGGGCCTGAAGTTCGCGCCCACGACCGTCATTTGCACTTCGTTGGCGCCCTGGGTGGCAATGCCCGGCACGGCGCTGTTGATGGCCGGTGCAGGCAGGGGTATGCCAACCTGCAGGTTGACGGTGTTGGAAAACAAAAAGCCTGAGGTGAACTGGTTGACCACCTGCACGGAAACCTGGCCGGGATTCACAATGTCCGTGCCCGGCACGGTGACCTGCAACTCCGTCGCTGTTTGCAGGGTGGGCGTCAGTACCGCTCCTGCAACCAGTACGCGCGAGACAGAAGCATAATTGGCCCCATTGACGGTCAGGGTAAAGGAGGGCGAGCCGGCAGTGACCGTGGAAGGCGAAATACTGGTGATTGCAGGCGTCTGTGCGAAAAGTCCGCACGTTTCCAGCAGCATGTAAAGGATGAATACGCATGACGATTTTAGAATGAGCGAGTGGAAGATTTTGTTGTGATCTTTCTTCATAAGGGTCAGACTCCGGTTTCGCGCTTTCTTGTGATCCGCTGGATTTTGAAAAATTGGAAAAAGAGGAAATGATAAAGGACTACTGAATTGAAAACAGCGAAGCCGGGATGTGATTTCCCGGGTACTGGCATGGATGCCGAGCGACCCGCCACACCAGGGGGCAATCGTTTCAGTGAGTTCATGGCCGCTGCTGGAAAAACCGTGGTAGCGCGGCTGTTCGGCGCGTGGATTTGACCATTCGTCGATACGCGGCAATTCTACACTGAAACGAAATGATGCAGAAATAAAAAGTCATATGATTTATACCCAAGTTTTGCCGCCTTGGACCGTGGTCACCAAGCCGGCTTTAGCGCAATATTTCCTTTGAAAACAAGGATTCCACACCCTTCTTTGCAGCCTTTACTCCAAATGGAGTAGGATTCTCTCCGGCTTTCCGGGTTGCTGTTTCAGGACGTGAAACAGACCACTTCCCGGTACGCCAATTCAGCGGTGGTCAATCAAAACAAATATGGCATCAGGAAACGCGGCACAAAACCAACTGCAAACAAAACTCACGCTGGACTCACCCAAGGCGCAGGGCAATCAGAAGGCGATGCTCGCGCTGGTCAAAAGCATTCACGACGAAGAGGAAAAGATTCGCCAGGGCGGCGGCGCGAAGGCGATTGAGGCGCAGCATGGCAAAGGCCGGCTTACGGCCCGGGAGAGGCTGAAGCTTCTGCTGGACGAAGGGCCGGAGTTTCTTGAACTGGGCCTTTGGGCCGCGCACGGCATGTATGGGGAGTATGGCGGCGCACCCGGCGCCGGCGTGGTCACGGGCCTGGGCCGCGTGCATGGGCGGTTGTGCATGGTCATCGCCAACGATGCCACGGTCAAGGCAGGTTCCTTTTTCCCCATGACCGCAAAAAAAGTCCTGCGCGCGCAGATCATCGCCATGGAGAACCGCATTCCCACCCTCTACCTTGTCGATTCGGCAGGGGTGTTTTTGCCGTTGCAGGAGGATGTGTTTCCGGATACGGACGACTTCGGGCGCATCTTCCGCAATAACGCGGTGATGAGTTCGATGGGCATTCCGCAGATCACCGCGATTCTGGGCATGTGCGTGGCGGGCGGTGCTTACCTGCCGGTGATGACCGACACGGTGCTGATGACGGAAGGCTCAGGGCTTTTTTTGGCCGGGCCATCGCTGGTACAGGCGGCGATTGGGCAGAAGACCGACGCCGAGGACCTTGGCGGCGCGGAGATGCACGCGGCAATCTCCGGAACGGTGGACTTCAAGGAGCCGAATGACGAGGCTGCAATCGCCCGCCTGCGCTCGCTGGTGGAGAAGATGGGCGAGCGGCCGGCGGCAGCGGTCTTCAACCGTGCGCCGTTCGACCCCGCGCTCGACAAGCCGCGTTACCCCGCGGAGGAACTTTACGCGCTGCTGGACCCGACGCCGGGGGCGACCAACCTGTATGAAGCGAATGAGTTGATAGCGCGCATCGCCGACCGCAGCGAGTTCGACGAGTACAAGGAGGAGTTTGGCCGCACCGTGATATGCGGCTATGCGCGCATCGGCGGCCACGCCGTGGGCATAGTCGCCAACCAGAAGATCAACCAGGTTCAGACCGTGGCACAGGGGCCGATGGCCGGCGCGAAGAAGATTGAAGTGGGCGGCGTCATCTACACCGAAGGCGCGCAAAAGGCGGCGCGCTTCATCATGGATTGCAACCAAAACCTCATCCCACTCGTCTTTCTGCATGATGTGAATGGATTCATGGTCGGCAAGGATGCGGAGTGGTCGGGGATTATCCGCGCCGGGGCCAAGATGGTCTCGGCGGTCAGCACCAGCGTGGTGCCCAAGATCACCGTGATTGTCGGCGGCAGCTTCGGCGCGGGGCATTATGCCATGTGCGGCAAGGCGTATGACCCGCGCTTTTTATTTGCCTGGCCCAGTGCGCGTTACGCGGTGATGAGCGGGGCTTCCGCGGCCAACACACTGGCCGAGGTGCGCGCCAGGCAATTGGAGCGTGGCGGCAAAAGCCTCACCGAGGCGGAGAAGAAGGCGATTCATGATGAGATTCGCGCCAGCTACGACGCGCAGGCCGACCCGCGCTACGGTGCGGCGCGGCTTTGGATTGACGCCATCATTGATCCGGCCAGGACGCGTGAAGTGCTGATTGGGGCGCTCAATGCCTGCGCGCTCAACCCCGAAGTCGGCCGTTACAACCCCGGAGTTTTGCAAACGTAAATTGAATGGATGCCAGGGAGGCGCAATGCCAGTTGATGCAAAGTTGAATTTGTACCCATTCCGGTTGACCGAGGAGCAGGAACAACTGCGCAAGGAGATCCGCGATTTTGCCGCGCGTGAAATCGCGCCGCACGTCATGGAATGGGACGAGGCCGGCGAGTTTCCGCTCAAAACGGTGAAGAAGCTTGGCGAGATGGGTTTGCTCGGTGTGATCTTCCCGCAGGAGTACGGCGGCGCGGGAATGGGCTATGTGGACTATGTGCTCGCCATTGAGGAGCTTTCCGCCGTGGATGGTTCGGTGGGCATCACCGTTGCCGCGCACAACTCGCTCGGCACAAACCATATTTTCATAGCCGGCAATGAGGCGCAGCGGCGCAAGTACATCCCCAGGCTCGCAAGCGGCGAGTGGATAGCCGCGTGGGGGCTGACCGAGCCCGGCTCCGGCTCCGACGCCAGCGGGGCCAAGACCACCGCTGTGCGCAAAGGCGACCGGTACATTTTGAACGGCAGCAAGATTTTCATCACCAATGGCCACTACGCGGATGCGACGGTGGTGATTGCCGTGACGGACAAAACCAAGGGCACGCATGGCCTTTCCGCCTTTGTGGTTGAGAAGGGCACCAAGGGATTCCGCGCGGGAAAAAAGGAAAACAAGCTGGGCCTGCGTGCCAGCAACACCAGCGAGCTGATCTTTGAGGACTGCGAGATTCCCGCCGAGAACCTGATAGGCAACGAGGGCGAGGGGTTTGTTGATGCGATGCGCGTGCTGGACGGCGGGCGCATCTCCATCGCGGCGCTCTCGCTTGGCATCGCACGCGGCGCGCTTGACGCCGCGCTGAAGTATGTCAAGGAGCGGCGCCAGTTCGGCAAGGCCATCGCGGAGTTCCAGGGAATCCAGTGGAAACTGGCCGACATGGCCACTGAGTTGGACGCCGCGCGCCTGCTTACACAACGCGCCGCCGTGCTCAAGGATGCCGGCCTCAAGATCACCCGCGAATCGGCCATGGCAAAGCTCTTCGCCAGTGAGGTGGCCTGCAAAATCTGCGAGGAGGGCGTGCAACTCCACGGGGGCTACGGCTTCATCAAGGATTACCCGGCGGAAAAATTTTACCGGGATGTCAAACTTTGTACCATTGGGGAAGGGACGAGCGAAATTCAACGCATGGTGATTGCCCGCGAAATTCTGAAGGTCCATCCTTCGCGCGGCTGAGGAGGAACAATGCCGGAGCCGGTCAAGATCATCGAATGTCCGCGGGATGCCTGGCAGGGCCTGCACAGGCAGATCCCGAGCGAAGCGAAGGCCGAGTATCTTCACTTATTGATTGAAGCCGGCTTCAAGCACATCGACGCGGTCAGTTTTGTGTCGCCCGCCGCCGTGCCGCAGATGGCCGACTCCGAGACCGTGCTCAAGCTGCTGCGCCCGCCCAAAGACGTTGAGATCATCGGCATTGTGGTCAATGAACGTGGCGCGGAACGGGCCATTGAAAGCTGCCGCGTGCAGACGCTCGGCTTTCCTTATTCCATCTCCGCGGAGTTCCTCGAGCGCAACCAGCGGCAAAGCCCCGAGAGCGCGCTCGCCACGATTGAGAAGCTGACCGCGCTCGCCGCTGCCTCAGGGTTGAAGATCATCGCATACGTCTCCATGGCCTTCGGCAATCCATACGGTGAAAAGTGGAGCGCGGCGAAGGTCGGCGCCGCTTGCAAACGACTGGAGTCAATCGGCATCCGCCAGATTTCGCTTGCCGATACCGTTGGCGCCGCCACGCCGCAGCGGATCCGTTCCGCCTTTGCCGCGGCGCGCAAGGCGGCAAAACCGGAGACGGAAATAGGCGTGCATCTGCACGCAACACCGCGGAATGCCGCGGAGCACATCCAGGCGGCCTATGAGGCTGGGTGCCGATGCTTCGATGCCGCCATCGGCGGCCTTGGCGGCTGCCCTTTTGCGCAGGATGAGATGGTGGGCAACATTGCAACGGAGGCCGTGCTTGCCACGCTGGCTGAAAGCGGCGCCGAGCTTCCCAATCTCAGCCTTCCAACAAAGTTGATGGAGCACAGCCGCAGGATGGGCGCTGAATACGCATCCTGATCCGGGGACCGGAATTTCTGGGGGGAAGTTTTGTCCGCATCGTCCATTCAATTCGAGTTCATCAACGAAGTGTACTGGCTCACGCTGAACCGGCCGGAGCGCCGCAACGCCATGACACCGGCAATGCAGCAGGAGCTGATCGGGGCATTTGAAACAGCCGCCGGCGGCAATGCGCGGGCGCTGGTGCTTGAGGGCGCAGGGGAGGCATTTTGCGCGGGGCTTGACCTCTCAGTGCTGCAATCCATGCAGGGGAAGAGCGCCGCGGAGCACCGCGGCGATGCGGAACGCATTGCCAAACTTTTCCGCACGCTCCACGAGTTGCCCATACCCACCATTGCAGCCGTGCGCGGCCCGGCCATCGCCGGTGGCACGGGGCTTGCCACCATCTGCGATTTCACACTTGCCACGCCCGATGCAAAATTCGGTTATACCGAGGTGCGCATCGGGTTTGTCCCCGCGCTTGTCTCGGCTTTTCTCGCCTTGCAAATCGGCGACAAGCGCAGCCGCGGTTTGCTTCTCACGGGGCGGCTCTTCGGCGCCGCTGAAGCCCATGCGCTTGGCCTTGTGAATGAAATCGTCGAGCCGGAAAAGCTCAGGGCCCGCGTGGAGGAATTGCTGACGCAACTTGGCGCCAACAGCCCGGCCTCGCTGCGCATGACCAAGAAACTCATGGCCGAGCAAAACCGCGCCTGGCTCGACCAGGCGATTGCGCTGGCGATGGAGGCCAACGCAACTTCGCGCGAGCATCCTGATTTTCACGAGGGTGTCAGTGCGTTTTTGGAGAAGCGCAAGCCGGCCTGGCGGTGAGGGCGACTACGCAAAGCGCAGTTCCACGCCGCTTGCCTTCCGCACCTCGTCGGCCGTGACTCCATCGGCCAGCTCGATCACTTTCAACCCTTGCGGCTCCACATCCAGCACGCACAGGTCGGTGATGACGCGGTTGACCACGCGCTTGCCAGTCAGCGGCAGCGAGCACTCGCGCAACAACTTCGGGCTGCCGTCGTTGGCCGTGTGCTCCATCACCACCACGACGCGCCGCACGCCGGAGACCAGGTCCATCGCCCCGCCCATGCCTTTGACGCGCTTGCCTGGAATCATCCAGTTGGCGAGGTCGCCATGTTCTGAAACCTGCATTGCGCCGAGGATGGCAAGGTCAATGTGCCCGCCGCGGATCATGGCGAATGATTCAGCGCTTGAAAAAATCGCCGCGCCGGGCAGCATGGTCACCGTCTCCTTGCCCGCATTGATCAGGTCCGCGTCGATTTCGTTCCCCAGTGGATACGGTCCTGTTCCCAGCAGCCCGTTCTCCGATTGCAGCGTGACCGCAATCCCTGCGGGAATGTAATTGGCCACCAGCGTGGGAATCCCGATGCCGAGATTCACATAGTAGCCGTCGCGCAACTCCTTCGCCGCGCGCGCCGCCAACTGCTCCCGTGTCCAGGCCATCGCTACGCCTCCTTCCGAATTGTCCGCCGCTCAATGCGCTTCTCGGGCGCGGGGTTGTGCAGAAGCCGCTGCACGTAAATGCCCGGCG
>JAJXXN010000344.1 GCA_021781075.1 Acidobacteriota bacterium
GGCCATCGCCATCGGCTTCACCAACCTCCTCTTCACCATTGTCGGCATGGCCGTCATTGACAAACTAGGGCGCAAAACCCTCCTCCTCATCGGAGCCCTTGGCACCGCCTCCTGCCTCGCCGCCGTGGCATGGCTCTTCCACACCAACACCCATCCCGGCGCGCTCGTCTGGCTCCTCGTCGCCTACATCGCCTTCTTCGCCATGAGCCAGGGCGCCGTCATCTGGGTCTACATCGGCGAGGTCTTCCCCAACCACGTCCGCGCCAAAGGCCAGGGTGTCGGCAATGCCAGCCACTGGTTCTGGAACACCGTCATCCAGCTTTACTTCCCGGTCATCGCCGCCACCCTCGGCAGAAGCGCGCCCTTCGCCTTTTTCGCCGTCATGACAATTTTGCAGTTTTTTGTCGTGCTTTTCTTTTATCCTGAAACCAAGGGCCAAACCCTCGAGGACCTGCAACGCAAGCTGGTTGCCGCGGATTAGTCCCGCCCCCGGGTGCTTGTGCCCGGATCACCGTCTTGGGAGTGGAACGCATGGAACAGGCTGAAGGTCTTGATGTAGCCCAGATCCGCGCGGTTGTGCAGACTGTCGTTGACGCCCTGCGCAAGCCCGCGCCGCTTTCGCCCATCGCCGCCGCCAGCTCGCTCGAGTCCGACGCCATCCGCGAAGAAATCATCCGCGTCGGCCGCAAGCTCTGGCAGCGCCAATATGTCGATGGCAACGGCGGCAACATCAGCGTCCGCCTCGGCCAGCAGTATGTCCTCTGCACTCCCACCATGATGTGCAAGGCCGACATGCAGCCGGCTGACATCTGCCTCTCCGACCTCAATGGCAACATCCTCGCCGGCGACCGACTGCGCACCAGCGAACTCCTCCTGCACCTCGAAATCTACAAGGCCAATCCCGCTGCCCGCGCCGTCGTCCACTGCCATCCCCCGCACGCCACCGCCTACGCGGCCACCCATTCCGCGCCGCCCAACAACTTCATCACCGAGTTCGAGCTCTTCATCGGCCCCGTCGCCGTCGCGCCCTATGAAACCCCCGGCACAAGCGCCTTTGCTGAAACCGTCCTCCCCTTCGTCCAGGACCACAACTCCATCCTCCTCGCCAACCACGGCGTCGTCTGCTGGTCCGACACCGCCACCCATGCCGAGTGGCTCATTGAAATCCTCGACACCTACTGCCGCACCATCCTCCTCGCCCAACACTCCGGCCGTCCGCTCATTCCCATCCCTGACGAAAAAATCGAGCAGATCCTCGCCATCAAGCGCCGCCTCGGTTTCCCCGACGCGCGTTTGAAAAGCACTCCCGCCGCCGATCACTCCGGCTTCAAGAACGACCCCGAACTCGACCGAATCGTCGTCCAGGTTTTGGAGCGCCTTGAGCGGGAATAAAAATTCAATTTCTTGGCAGGCGCTTTCTTTTTGCCTGTCGGCACCTGCCTTAGTTTCCCCAAAGTGAAAAATTTGATGATTTGCCTTGTCTACGGGGCCTTTCCTGTTTTTATTCAACAGGTTATGGGGCGTGATGAAAGTAATGTGCTGCATGAGCAGGTAATGAGCCGTGGCTTGATTTCAAGCCTATAATCGCGGCATCTCATCACGCACGCTGAAATCGATGCGTCACCATTCTTTATTCATATACCTCTGTCGGCAACTCAGCGATCATTTCACGTGCTGAAAATCCGTCATCAAAAGGAGGTTCAATGAAAGGAATGTTAAGAAAACTCAATGTGGCTCCCGTTGTCAGTCGGGGCGCAAGCGCAACGCTTTGCTGCGCCACCTTCGCGGTTCTCAGTTTTGTATTCACCGCGTTCTCATACGCGCAAACGCAGCAACCCGCCACCCCCCTCGCGCAACAGCCGGCCATCGACCGTATCCCGGTTGAAAAAACCTTGCCACTCGATGGCCGTCAGGTCATCAATGCCCGCAATCCACAACAACTGGCGATGGAAGCCTGGCGCAGAAAAATTGTCCATCTGCCGCGTGAGAAAGCCTCTGCATGCTATCGCGCGGTTTACCCCGAGCTTGCCTGGCACGAGGTTGCCTGCAAGATGATTCCGCAAAAGGCCAACCCGCCCAGGGTTCCAAAGGGCATCCGCACAGATCAGGTGGGCGGCAACAGCGGCGCCGATTTCTCGGCCTCCACCATCAACAACATCAACGAGGCAGAAGGCCAATTTGATTCCGTGACCACCTCCGGCACAGGCAATCCCACCGCCTACACGCTGCAAATGAACACGGCGCCCTTCAATACCTCCACCTGCGCCGGTTCCACGCCGACGGGCATTGCGGGCCTGCCCGGTTGCCAGGGGTGGGAGCAATTCGTCTACAGCACGGATAACAGCGGCGAGGTTTTCATCCAGTACTGGATTTTGCAGTGGGGCCCCTCCGGCACCACATGCAAGTCGCCAGTGAGCCCCAGTTGCGATGGCGCCCATGCCTTCACCGACGGATGGTGCCCCTACACCCTCACTGATGGCAGCGGAAACTCATTCGTTGACTGTGTCATCAATGGCGCCACAAACTCCGGCATTGGCACCGTCTCCACCGCATCGCTCAACAACATTGCAATGACCGCTTTTCCTGAGGACGCAACCAACGCCTCCGACAACGCCATTGCCACCATCTCTGGCGTTGCAAACCACGTGGCCGGCTCGAATGAGTTTCCCGATCTCTCCACCAACTGGAATGCGGTCGAGTACAACATCTTCGGCGATGGCGGTGGTTCCGAGGCATTCTTCGACCCCAACACCACCATCGAGGTACGCACCAGTGTGGCGAGCAATACGAATCTGGGCCCCGGTTGCGCCTTTGAAAGTTTTACGGGTGAATCAAACAACCTCACTCTTGTGGCAACAACCTCCAACCCGCCCAAGGGCAATCTGCCGTCGCTGGTCTTCACGGAAACCAACGCCGGCAATCCCGCCACGGCCCCTTGCAGCAGCGCAATCAGTCTCGGCGATACACACATCCACCCCTTCAATGGCAGAACCGAGTATGACTTCCAGGCCTATGGCGACTTCATCCTCGTCGAGACCGGCCCGGATTTCATCGTTCACACCCGCCAGGTCCCGGGCCCACCTGATTATCCCGGCACTTCAACCAATTCCGCGGTAGCGGTTCTTATGGGCCACACCCGTATCGCTGTTTATCTGCAACCCGCGCGGCTGGTCGTCAATGGCAAAACCACTGAAATCGCCAATGGCGGCACTCTCGAGCTTCCCGGTGGCGTGCAGGTCACGCGCATCGGCGCGGAGTATTTCATCAGCGATGAGAAGGGCAACTCCGTCCGGGCCGACCTTGTCACAAGCGGCTCTGAGGCGCTGTGGATGAACATCACCGTCGGTCTCGGTCATTCACCGGACACTCGGGTACGCGGTTTGCTGGGAAACCCGAGCGACCGAGTGGATGAAATCAAAACTGCCAGGGGGTTTGTCATCAAGGTGCCCGTCGATGTGAAGGACCTCTATGGTCAATTCGCCGATAGTTGGCGCGTGCGGCCCGCAGACTCACTCTTCAACGAACTGCCCCCGGCGATCATCGGCATTCCATTGAAGCCGTTGACCGCTGCCGACCTGAACCCGGCTGAAAAAGCGCATGCGCTTGCGGCCTGCAAAACCGCCGGTGTAACCAACGCAGCCTTGCTTGACGATTGCGTCCTTGATACCACAGTTCTCAAGAATGATCTCGCAGTCAGGATCTTCACCAAGATCACCCCGCCAAAGTTTGTCATCAAGCCGTTCTTGCATGTCAACCAGAACGCCGTGCCGCGTTGATGTGCCGCAAACAAATGCGGCCCAGTCCTTCATCGGGACAGGGCCGCATTCCTCCGGTGCACTCAACCTACTCGTCATAGTGCAGCAGGCTGAACACATCGTATTGCGGGAACTTCTCGCGCCCCTTCAAGAAATCCAGTTCCACCGCAAAGGCCAGGCCCACAATCACGCCGCCCAACTGCTCCACAAGCTTGATCGTCGCCTCCATCGTGCCGCCCGTCGCCAGCAAATCATCCACCAGCACCACGCGCTGCCCCGGCTTGATCGCGTCCAGATGCAACTCCAGCGTGTCAGACCCATACTCCAGCTCATAGCTCACCCGCGCCACCGGCGCCGGCAGCTTCTTGGGTTTTCTCACCGGCGCAAAGCCCGCATTCAAACGGTACGCCAGCGCCGGCCCGAAGATGAACCCGCGCGCCTCAATTCCCAGCACCAGGTCCACCTTCTTCTCGATGTAATAGGCGGCGAATGCGTCAATCAACTGCGCAAACCCGGTCTTGTCCTTCAATACCGTCGTGATGTCGTAAAACAAAATCCCCTGCTTGGGAAAATCCGGCACGGTGCGGACAAGGCTCTTCACGTAATCAATGTTCAAGGGGTTGTGGCTGGCGGGCATGGCGATCCCTCTGGCTCCTTTTTTCCCGAGCCGATGACAACTCGAACTAACGGGCGTTTTCAATCTAAATTATATCGGCAATGCAGCACATGCCTTGGCCTATTCCCGCATCCGCCAAAAGTAAAACGGCAGCCGCGCTTCCGCCTGCTGCCGTTTGCCATTGAGGGGTGCTCGCTTTAGGCGCAACCCGGTTTACTGGGTCAGCGAGAATCCTGCCCGGCGGTTCTGCTGCCAGCAGCTCTCTGTCTCCTCCGTGCAGAAGGGCTTCTCCTTGCCGTAGCTGATCACGCGGATGCGCTCCGCCTTGACGCCTGCGGCTACCAGCATCTTCTGCGCCGACTCAGCGCGGTTCTGCCCCAGCGCCAGGTTGTATTCGTTGGACCCGCGCTCGTCGCAATAGCCGCCGATCACAATCTTCTCGTTCGGGTGCGCGCGCAAATACGCTGCGTCGGCCACCAGAACCTGCTCATCGCTGGGGCGGATCGTGTATTTGTCATAATCAAAGAAAACGTCCTTCATGTTGGCCCGGAAGGCCTCTTCCTCCGTCTCTGTCTGCGCTGGCGCGCTGGCCACAGGCGCCGCGTTCACCGTCAAGCGCGCATCCGCCGTCGTCGTGCCGCCATCGCCCTTGGCTTCCAGGTGATAGTTGGTCGAGGTGTCAGCCGTCAAGGTTTTCTCACCCGAGCTGGCCACGCTGCCAAGCCCGCTGATGGTGACGGAGCTGGCGTTGGTCGTGCTCCAGTTCAACGTAACCTTGTCACCGGCATACACCGAGCTGGGGGTCACGCTGATTTGCGCGGTCGGTACCGGGGTTGGCGTAGGCGCTGTGGCCTCCGGCTGCGGTTCTGGCGCCGCCTTCTTTTTGCAACCAGTGACCGCCATCAATGATGAGACCAGGATGAATGCTGCAACGAAACGCAATGTGCGGTTCAAGGGTGTCCTCCTCTGCCGGGTGAATGTTCTGTGATTTTGCCGTGGCTCTTGCTCCGGAATTGGAGCGGAAGTCAACCACTACACATCAAGTATGACGTATGACGGCCTCATCGGGTTGTATCATTTGGAACAGGTTGGCGATTATTTTTGCGCTTTCCGGCGCACGGATGCCAGTTCCAGTTCGCGAGCGGCCGCGTGCCGGTGCTGTTTGTGGATGTGCTGTGATGCCCGTGACCAATAACCCTCCATCAGAATTCGATATTGAAGCGTATTTAAGCTCCCAAGGCAAGGGGAGAAAGTTCATTCACCTTGACCGCTCCCAATTTTTCTTTTTAGAGGGCGATGCGGCCGATTCTGTTTTTTATCTGCATCAGGGACGCGTCAAAATCTCGGTCCTCTCGAAGACCGGCAAGGAAGCCACCATCCGCCTTGTCAATGCGGGGGATTTCTTTGGTGAAAGGGCGCTCGAGCCCGCGCCATGCCAGCGCATCACCCGTGCCACCGCCCTGCTTGATTGCTCCGCCTTGCGCATCGCCCGCCCTGAGTTGATCCGGCTCATGCGCGAAGAGCCCGCCTTCGCCTTCCGCTTTTCCAATTTTCTGCTGGCCTGCAGCATGCGCACCCAAGCCGACCTCGTTGACCAGCTCTTCAACCGCGCTGAAAAACGGCTTGCCCGCCTGCTCCTGTTGCTGGCTGAAAACAGCAGCCCGGGTGCTGACGCCACATTGCTTCAGCCCATCTCACAAGAAACCCTGGCCGGAATGATCGGCAGCACGCGCCCCCGCGTCAATGCCTTTATGAACCGTTTTCGCAAATTGGGTTATATCGAGTACGACAGCCGCATCCGTGTGCGCAAATCCCTGCTCCACGTTTTTCTGCGGGATTAACAGCGCCGCGCTGGCTCATTGAGCCCCGGCGCCGACAAGTTTATTCCGCCGCCGGCTTGTCCACCAGGTGCAGTTCCTTGCCTGGTTTGAAGCGCACGGCCTTGCCCGGTTGGATGCTGACCTCGGTTCCGGTCCGCGGGTTGCGGCCGATACCCGTCTTGCGCGCGCGCACACTGAAGACACCAAAGCCGCGCAGTTCAATCCGCTCGCCACGCGTAAGCGCCTCTTTCAACCCCTCAAAGACAGCATCGACCACCGCCTCGGCTTTGATGCGGGCAAGTCCGGTGCGCTCAATGACCTGATGGACAATATCCTGTTTTATCAATGCCGTAACCTCACTTTGCTTGGCCTCCGATAAATGTACTACGAGGTATCTCGTTAGGGCTAGGGGATTTGGAGCATTTGACCGGATTAAAATCTCATTTTTTCCGGCAACTCTTCGCCCTTCCTATTCGCTCTGGTTGGTTTCCGCCTACTTTCCCACAGCTGCGGGCGCATTGTGCTTCCCCCTCCGGGTCAGTATCATAACTTTGTATTAGCGACAATTTAACCTTGCGACGAGGAGTTGCGCCAAGCCCATGCCCATTTTGAATGACCGCTGGATCCGCGAGCAGGCACTCAACCAAAAAATGATTGAGCCATTCAACGAAAAGCAGGTCCGCGAGGGCGTCATCTCCTACGGCCTCTCCTCCTTCGGCTACGACCTGCGCGTCAGCGATGAATTCAAGATCTTCACCAACGTCAACAGTGCCATCATCGACCCCAAGGCGTTCGATGAGCGCTCCTTTGTCTCGGTCCAGGCGGATTCCGTCATCGTCCCGCCAAACTCCTTCGCCCTCGCCCGCTCGGTCGAATACTTCCGCATTCCACGCAACGTGCTCACCATCTGCGTCGGCAAATCCACCTACGCCCGCTGCGGCATCATCGTCAACGTAACGCCCTTTGAACCCGAGTGGGAGGGCTTTGTCACACTCGAAATCTCCAACACCACGCCCCTTCCGGCAAAAATATACGCCAACGAAGGGCTTTGCCAGATTCTTTTCTTCCTGGGTAATGAGCCTTGCGAGGTCAGCTACGCGGATCGTAAAGGTAAATATCAAAAACAGCACGGTATCGTCCTGCCCAAACTGTAATCACCATCTTTTTTTGATTTGCTGCATTTGCCACACTCCCCGGATTTTAGTTGCAAGTTGATTGTTGAACGCGCGCCCGCCATATTTACCCTTGGCCGGGCCAAGGCGTGCGCTGTCTGACGCCCACGGGAGGGGCAATATCTTGCGGGAAACAACCATGAACACAGTCATTCGCGTCGGTTTGCTGGTATTCGAACCCATGCGCCGCGCCGGGCTCAATTCCATTTGTTCCCAAATCAAGAACATCCATGTCGTTCATGGGGATTTGAACTCCCTCCTGGCCGATGAATCCATGCGTTTCATCATCGTCGACCTGGGAACGACTCAAAAACACTCTTCCGAGCAGGTCGAACTCATCCGCCTCATTCATGAGCAGCGGCCGGAAATTCTCCAGATTGTTCTCGGTGTTGAAAATGACGAGCTGGTGATGGAGGCCATCCTCGCGGGCGCCCGCGCCTTCCTCGACTACAACGCCATCCCCATCGCCGTGCAAAAAGCCATCGAAGATGTCATCAATGGCACCATCTGGGCGCGCAGGATTGTCCTCTCCAGGGTGATTGACCAGCTAATGCTGGAACGCATCGCCGTTGCCGGGCATTCCACCAAAGGCGTCCTGCAGAAGCTCACCGCGCGTGAGCATCAAGTACTCGGCCTCATTTTGGAAGCCAACTCCAACCGTGAAATCGCGCGCAAGCTGGGAATTGAAGAGCGCACCGTCAAAGCTCATCTCGGCCACCTCATGCGCAAAGTAGGGGTTACCAATCGCGTCGAACTTTCCATCTGGGCCTTGAAGAGGAGAAATAATTCTTCAGTTACGGAAATCGATGATAACTGATTAGTGTATTGATAACAATGCTTTACGGCAAGATTGTATTTACCTTTTGGTAAATAAATGCATGTTACTAATTATCAACCACTTCCGTACTCTGGTAACGTTCCTTCCGTTCGTGCAGAGTGTGTATAGAAACAACGCAGATCTGGGGAAAGGGGTAATCAGGAGTCATGCCATGCATGATTCCAAGTTGCCCCTCTTTTTTGTCAACGAACCAAATACGCGCCTCATGCGTCTATTAAATGGAAGCTGTCCATGCTGTCGTCGCCACACTGGCTGGCACGGCGGTGAATCTTCAAATTTTGCCAGCGGGTCGTGTACTGTAGGTGTAGATTTATTCGGCGTAAT
Source organism: Acidobacteriota bacterium (assembly GCA_021781075.1). Lineage (GTDB taxonomy): Bacteria > Acidobacteriota > Terriglobia > Terriglobales > Acidobacteriaceae > CAIMNN01. Next base: position 8,526 of record JAJXXN010000344.1, read on the forward strand.
CCTGATTCACCAAAAATTCCCATTCACCCCCAATGAGGCTGAACCATGAAATTGACCAAAATCCTGAGTTTTTCCCTTCTCTCCGCGTTGTTGGCCGCCCCGGCCGTCCCGGCCTTTGCCGGCTCCAAGAAGACCGATTTGCAGGATCGTATTGATGCCGCCAAGATAGTCATGGACCAGATCATGGCCGCTTCTGACCGCAGCATCCCTTCCGACATTCTTGAGAAGGCCACCTGTGTTGGCGTCGTCCCAGGCATGATCAAGGGGGCATTCATCTTTGGCGGGCAATATGGCCAGGGTGTTGTAACCTGCCGCACGGGCCATGGCTGGAGCGCGCCGGTATTCATCCGTATGGCGGGTGGTTCCTTCGGCTTCCAGATCGGGGGCCAGTCCACTGACCTGGTGCTCATTGCCGTCAATGAAAACGGTTTCCAGGACCTGCTCAAGAGCAAATTCAAAATCGGTGGTGATGCCTCCGCCGCTGCCGGCCCAATCGGCCGCGAGGGCCAGGCTGCCACTGACTGGAAGATGAACGCCGAACTGCTCACCTACTCCCGCGCAAAGGGCCTCTTCGCCGGCATCGACCTCGACGGAACCAGCGTCAGCCAGAACGCCGAGGACACGGAAGTCTATTACGGGCAGCCGCAGGACTTCAGAAATGTGCTTCGTGGCAATGTTCCCGTTCCCGGCGGCGCGGTCAATTTTGTCCGCACCATCGCGCATTATTTCATGAAGGCGAAAGAGCAAAAATAGCAGCTTTCAAATCACCCAACGGCCTCCACTCACCCGGGGGCCGTTTTTCTTGCGCCGCCCCGCGCACCGTACACTGGTAAGTATCCATGAAGGAGAGACTCGAGTTCCTGCTGGTCTATCTCGTAGCCCGGCTTCTTGGGCGGCTGCCCAGGTTTGCCAGCCGCGTCCTGGCATCGCTGCTCGTCCGGCTCCTCTATCGCCTCCTCGGCCGCCTGCGCCGGGTCGGCATGCGCAACCTTGAACTTGCTTTTCCCGGGCTGCCCATTGCGCAGCGCAAAAAAATCCTGCGCGGGCTCTATCGCTCCCTTGGCCGCCAACTTGTCGAGTTCGCCCGCATGGCCCACTACACGCCGGAGAACACGCGCAACCTCATCCGCACCGAGGGCATCGAAAACTATCTCGCCGCTAAGGCCCGCGGCAAAGGCGTGCTCATCGTCACCGGCCACCTCGGCGCGTGGGAACTCTCCAGCTTCTACCACTCCATGATGGGCCATCCCATGGGCATGGTCATCCGCCGGCTCGACAACCGCCAACTCGACAGATTTGTAAACCACATCCGCTGCCTCCATGGAAACAAGGTCCTACAC
>JAJXXN010000215.1 GCA_021781075.1 Acidobacteriota bacterium
GTGGTTGATCGGCGTGCCGTGGCATGATGCGCCGACGATCGGGAACCTGCTGGGGACGCGCATGGTGCTCAACGAGTTCATCGCCTACATGCAGTTGGGACAGATGAAAGCGGCGTTGCTGGGGCGGTCCTTTACGATTGCCACCTTCGCCTTGTGCGGGTTTGCGAACCTCGGCTCGATCGGGATGCAGATTGGCGGCATCGGCGCGCTGGTTCCCGAGCGGCGCAATGAGCTGGCGCGGCTGGGCGTGCGCGCCATGCTGGCCGGCACAATGGCGAATTTGATTTCAGCATCGATTGCGGGAATATTTTTGGGCTAGCGGAGTTGCCGTAGTTGGCGCACTCGAGGGAGAACAGGCTTGATGATGTTTGAAAAGTCACAGGAAGCAGCGGCGTTTGTGCGAGGCAAAATCGGCGGGCTCGAACCCAGGCTCGCGATTGTGCTCGGTTCGGGGCTTGGCGTAGTGGCCAGCGCCGTCGAACAGGCAATGGTGATTCCCTATACGGATATTCCGCATTTTCCGCGCTCGACTGCCCCGGGGCATGGGGGTCGTTTGATCGCCGGTCTGCTCGGTGGCGTGCCGGTGCTGGTGATGCAGGGGCGCGTGCATTTTTATGAGGGGTACACTCCGCCACAAGTGACGTTCCCGATGCGCGTGTTGGGGCGGCTCGGAATCAAAACGGTGGTTTTGACAAATGCCGCGGGCGGCATCAATCCCGGGTACAGGGTAGGCCAGTTGGTGCTCATCGCCGACCACATCAATTTTCTCGGCTTTAATCCCGCGGTGGGGCCCAATGATGAACGCATTGGCGTGCGCTTTTACGACATGACCGAGGCCTACTCGCGCGGGCTACGCGAGATTGCGAAGACCGCGGGCGCGGAGATGGGCTTGGACCTGGTGGAGGGTGTGTACCTGGCCACCACCGGGCCAAGCTACGAGACTCCGGCTGAGATACGCGCCTTCAGGACGATGGGAGCGGATTTGGTGGGCATGTCAACGGTTCCGGAGACGATTATTGCGCGGCACGAAGGAATGCGGGTGCTGGGCGTGAGCTGCGTATCAAACCTGGCTGCAGGCATCAGCCCGCATCAGTTGACCGCTGAAGAAGTTTTCGAGACGGGAAAGATGGTCGAAGGACAGATGGCAGAGTTGTTAAAGCGCCTGGCCGCCAAAATGGTTTGACTCTCTGTGGAAATTCTGGCAACTTTGCCGTATGCATTTACCAGAATGATTCATTAATAAAAATTAACAATCCAACTATCGGCACTCAACATCCAACCGATAGAGTAAAAGTGACTATGCAGCGAGTTCGACAATTGGCAGCGGGAATGTTGCGCACAGGGATGAGCCCCTGGCGGCTGGCGGTGACGCTGGCGCTCGGCTTCTCCATTGGCCTGTTGCCGATTGTGGGCATCCCCACACTAATTTGCATGGGCGTGGCGCTGCTGTTGCGGCTGAATCTGCCGGCCATTCAAGCGGCCAACCTGGCAGCGTGGCCGGTGCAGGTGCTGGCCCTTCTTCCCATGGTTCATCTGGGCAAATGGATAGCACTGCGCACTGTCGGCCACGATCTGCATTTTTTTGATGGCGGCAGCACTGCGGCCCGGCTGTTGGGCCCGCTCAGCGGATTTGCCACTCAACTTGCCATTGGATGGCTGGTGGCGCTGCTTCCCTTGGTCCTGATGACGACGCTGGTGGCACGGTTTGCCTTGCGGCGTCTTCCCACTGTATAGACTTCATTCTCACTCCGCAAATCCCCCCCTTTCCATGTGCAGCGCGTTGTCCGCATTCTGGACAGCGTCTCCTGCGCCGGCAAAAACCTTTCATTCAAGTAGGCAAGCCCGCCATCCGATAAAGGCTCTGAAGAGCCCTGTGCACAAGCAGGCGGGTGGGTGAAGCCATGGATGAACTGATGCGCGAGTTCCTGATTGAGAGCCAGGAGGGATTGGACCGCATGGAGCAGTGTTTGACAGCGCTCGAGGAGCGGCCGAAGGACACCGCCCTGCTGGCCGACATCTTCCGCTCCGTGCACACCATCAAGGGGACAACAGGTTTTCTGGGCTTCAAGAATCTGGAAAGGCTGGCCCACTCAGGTGAAAATGTGCTGGGCTTGTTGCGCGAGGGGAAGATGGCAGCCGAACCGGCGGTCATCACCCTGCTCTTGCAACTGCTCGATGGCCTGCGCATGATTCTAAAAACAATCGAGGCGACCGAACAGGAGGGCGAGGATGGCCACGCGGCATTGATCGGCAAGCTGGACATGCTCTTTGCCAGTTGCGAGGAGCGCAGTGAAGAGTTGCAGTGCGCGAAGAAACATGCGGCGGCGGCAGTGAGCGCCCGCGCGGAGCTGGTGGTCGAGGCACCCCCGGACGAGCGCGCCAAGGCTGGGTCGGAAGCGGGCGGCGAATCGCTGCCCGAGCCCGACGAGGCACAGCAGGCGGCGCGGGCAAAGCCGGTGGTCCAGGCGGCGGAAAGTACCTTGCGTGTCGATGTGACGCTGTTGAACCGGATGATGAACCTGGTCGGCGAGCTGGTACTGACGCGAAACCAGGTGCTGCAGGCGACGAGTGCTGACCCGAATATGACGCTGCTCTCGCGGCGCCTGGACATGGTGACGGCGGACCTGCGTGAAAGCGTGATGAAGGCGCGCATGCAGCCGGTCTCAAACATTTTCTCGAAAATGCCGCGTATTGTGCGCGACCTGGCCCAATCTCTTGGGAAAAAGGCGCGTGTGCAGATGGAGGGCCAGGAGACGGAACTCGACAAGAGCCTTCTCGAGGCGATCAAGGATCCTTTGACGCACGCAGTGCGCAACTCGCTTGACCACGGCATTGAACTGTCGGAGAAACGGCGCGAGTTGGGCAAGGACCCCGAGGGGATGCTCAAACTAAAGGCCAGCCAGGAAGGCAGCCATGTGCTGATCGAGATCAGCGACGACGGCGCGGGCATCCCGGTGGAAAAGATCAAGGCGAAGGCCATTGAACGCGGGCTGGTGAAGCCCGAACGCGCGGCACAGATGAACGAGCGCGAACTGATGCAGTTGATCTTCCTGCCGGGCTTTTCAACAGCGGCTTCGGTGACCAATGTGAGTGGCCGCGGCGTGGGCATGGATGTGGTGCGCACAAACGTGGAGAAAATCGGCGGCAAGGTCGAGTTGGACTCGAAGCTGGGCAAGGGCACCACCGTGCGAATGCGTATCCCGCTGACGCTCGCCATTATTCCCGCATTGATTGTGCGCGGCATGAGCCAAAGTTTCGCGCTGCCACAGGGCGCGCTCTCAGAGCTGGTCCACATTGCCAGGAGCGAGGTGAAAAGCACCATTGAATGGATAGAGGATGCGCCGCTCTACCGCCTGCGCGGCAAGCTGCTTCCGTTGATCTATCTTGACCGCCTCTTGATGCCCGGCATGGCCAAAGGCGAGGAGCTGGAACGGGACAACTTTATCGCCGTGCTCAACGCGGACGGGCGCGAGTATGGCTTGGTGGTGGACGGGCTGGCCGACCCGGAAGAGATTGTGGTGAAGCCGTTGAGCACGGTGCTCAAAGGCATTGGTTTGTACTCTGGCGCAACGGTGCTCGGCAACGGTGAACTGGCCCTCATCCTGGACCCGGGCGCAATCGCGATGAAGGCTGGCATCAGCATGGGCGATGAACAACGGCTGGATGAACAGGAAGCGGCCGGCGATTCCATGGGCGGCATGGAATATCTGCTGGTCGCGGTGGCCGGCAGGCAGGCCGCGGTGCCGCTCGGCGACGTGATTCGCATCGAGCAGTTGCCTCTCTCGCGGATTGAGTATGTGGGCTACCGCGCGGTGCTGAACTTTGAAGGGCAGCTTCTGCCGGTGGAAGATTCCGGCGGGCTGTTGAATGCCGAGGAGGGCAACAGCGACCGGACAATAATCGTCGTGGTCTGTCGCGCGGGCAACCGCCATGTGGGCATTGCGGTTTCACATGTGCTCGATGTGGCATCCGGCAAAAGGTTGTTCGAAGCTGGAAGCGAGCAACGCGCTGAGGGCGTGACGCTGTTGAAAAACCGCGTCACCGGCATTGTGGACCTGGGCGCCGTGCCGTCCCTGCCCGTGGATTCATCCGTGGATGCCACTGCAGACATTGCAATGATCGTGGAGTGATGACAATGAGCGGAAGAACAAAAGCGGAAGAGAAAGCAACGCTGGCCGAGATGTGCTCGGTGCGCGTGGATGAAACGCTCTACGGGGTGCCCATCAAGCACATTCTGGAGATTGTGGGCCGCGCCAGGCCACAGCCTGTCCCGCTGGCGCCAAGTTATGTGGGCGGATTGGTGCACTACCGCGGCGATGTGCTGACCACCGTGAGCCTGCGCAACCTGCTGGGCATGCCGCCATGCGGGGCGTTGCAGGACATTCTGGTGCTTGACGTCAATGGCGGGGGCTTTGGGTTGCTGGTGGATGCGGTCGGCGAGGTGCTGACGGTTTCGAATGCGGAGTACGAGCCGAACCCCGCCATCCTTGATGAAAAGCGCCGTGTGTTCTTTAACGGTGCCTACAAGCTGAAAAACTCATTGATGGTTTTGCTGGACCCTGAGCAGTTGGACCCCATGCGCCTGAGCGGCGCGGCGGCTTGATGCGGAGAGCAGGAAAAGAGGAAACCAGTGGAGGAACTATGCGCGCATTGATCGTTGACGATTCCCGCTTTGTGAGGGACTTTTTGCGGGGCCTGCTCGAGGAAAAGGGGATCGAGTGTGAAGAGGCGGCAGACGGCAGGGCGGGACTGGACAAGCTGAACGAGACGCCCGATTTTGACCTCGCCCTGGTGGATTGGAACATGCCGGTGATGGACGGGCTGGAGATGGTCAAGCACCTGCGCGCCGAGGGGCACAAAGAGATGAAGGTGATGATGGTGACCACGGAGGCGGAGAATGATTATATTTTGCGCGCGCTGGATGCCGGGGCCGATGAATACTTGATGAAGCCATTTGATGACGAGGCGTTGACGGAGAAGCTGGCCATGATGGGCTTGGTGGAGGCATAAGCATGGGCCAGGGTCGGAGAAAAAGAATTCTGGTGGTGGACGACTCGGCGGTGATGCGGAGCCTGCTCCGCTCCGTGCTGGCTACCGACCCGACATTGGAGATTGCCGGCACGGCGCAGGACGGTGAGACCGCGCTGCGCCTGATGGAAACCCTCAAGCCCGACCTCGTGCTGATGGATGTTGAAATGCCGGTCATGGATGGCTTGCAGACCCTGCGCGCCATGAAAGGGCGCAACCTGCGCATGCCGGTCATCATGTGCAGCGCTTTGACGCAACGCGGCGCGCGTGTCACCATCGAATCTCTGGCCTCTGGCGCCGCGGACTACGTGGCCAAACCAAGCAACCAGCTTGGGCCCGCTGTCGCCCTTGAAAACCTGGCGCATGATTTGTTGCCCAAGATCCATGCCCTGACGGCAAAAAACAATTTGGTTGTGTTACCGCTCTCGCAGGGCCTTGCGACGGGCGTTGCGCCGGGCAAGCCGCAGGCCATCACCGCAATTCCTTCCATTGTTGTCATCGGCATATCCACCGGTGGGCCCGCGGCCCTCGATGTGATGCTGCCCATGTTGCCCGCCAACTTCCCACTCCCCGTCCTCATTGTCCAGCACATGCCGGAGCTCTTCACCAACATTCTGGCTGAGAGGTTGAAGAACCGCTGTCGGCTGAAGGTGCATGAAGCGGTCGATGGCGAGCCGGTGAAAGCCGGCTTCGTGTACATCGCGCGTGGAAACTGGCATTTGGCTCTGGCTCAAGCGCAGCCCATCCGCAACATGCCTGAAAGCTGCATCCGGCTGACGCAGGCTGCACAAGAAAATCATTGCCGCCCATCAGTGGATGTTCTCTTCCGCTCCGCTGCGGGCATCCACGGCGCAGGCGTGCTGGGCGTGGTGATGACCGGCATGGGCTCGGACGGTCTTGCCGGCGCAAGGCTTATCCGGCAAAATGGCGGAACCGTTCTTGCACAGGACCAGGCAAGCAGCGCTGTGTGGGGCATGCCTGGTGCGGTGGCCCAGGCCGGCGTCGCACATAAATTGCTGCCACTTAATTCCATTGCCGGCGAAATTATCCGCCTTGCGGGCATGGGCAGAAAAGTTGAAATCAAACAAGGCAGGCTTGTGGTGTAACTATGGCGACCCTGGTGGCAACACCCGCAAAACCGACAGACTACAGCTATCTGCGCAAGCTCGTCTTCAACCTCTCGCAGAATGTGCTCGACCCATCACGCGACTATTTGTTCGAGACGCGCCTGGCGCGGTTGTTGCGCAACCAGGGCCTCACGCATGTTGAGGAACTGGTTCAACTATTGCAACTTCGCAAGGACCCACGGCTGGAAAAAGCCGTTGCCGAGGCGATGACGATCAACGAGACGAGCTTCTTCCGCGACGGCCGCCCGTTTGAGGTGTTGCGGACCGAATTGCTTCCGAGGATGATTGATGCGAGAAAGCACCAGCGCAGCCTGCGCCTCTGGAGCGCGGCAAGTTCAAGCGGTCAGGAGGCATACAGCATCGCCATGCTGCTGCGCGAGCATTTCCCACAATTGCTCGGGTGGAAGATTCGCATCGAGGGCACGGACTTGTGCACGGAGGTGGTGCATAAGGCGCAGTCCGCCACCTATCACCGCATTGAGATGAACCGCGGGCTGCCGGCGCGCCACATTGTGCGCTACTTTGACCACCTGGGCGAAGATTGGGTGGTAAAAAAAGAAATCCGGGACCTTTGCAATTTTCGCGCCGCCAATTTATGCGCCCCACCGCTTCCCTTCACCGAGCCGTTTGATGTGATTTTCCTGCGCAACGTGATGATTTATTTTTCAATGGATACCCGCAAGACTCTCCTGCAGGGGATTCACAAATTACTCGCGCCGGATGGAGTCCTCTTCCTCGGGGCGAGTGAGCAGCCCGTGGACCCGGCGCTGTGGAAAGCGGTGATCACCGGCGGCACTTGTCATTTTCTACCCAAGTAAACAACCGCGCGGCCTTTGCCATCAATGCCCTCTTGCGAGTCGCTCGCGGATGGCCAAAATCTGTGCCCGGGTCGTGTCGGCGGCAGCGCGACGGTCTGTATAAACAGCCGTGGGGCAAAACTCAACACGCGCGGAATAACCGCTCATCTTGAGAGTTTGCCAAAGATGAGGCAAAAAACTGGCGTCGCCATACCAGCAAAGCGTGCTCTCCGGCCTTGGGTCCTCAAAATGAAAGCTGAGTGCGGCCGCTGTGATGGGCGTCGCTGTGGATGTGGCAGGATCTATCAGGCGCGAGTGAAAACGCCTTACCACGGTGCCGTCCGTGCTGGTGCCCTCGGGAAACAGCAGCACAGGGACCTCATACTTGAAGCGGCGCCCCATGATTTCAGCCACTTTTTCTGCGCTCTGCCGACTCTCGCGGTCTAGAAAAATTGTCCCGCAAAGCCTGGCGGCAAAACCAAAAAATGGCCATGAACCAATTTCCTTTTTGGAAATGAAGGCGCAGGGCATGGCCGCGGCCAAAATGATGATGTCGAGATAACTGAGATGATTGGCCACAACGAGGCCACGCGCCGGCGGCGTGCCAACCACCACACTCCCAACCCCGAGCGAAGCCAGAATGCGCTGGCACGAGCGCTGCATCCAGCGCGCGCGATCCAGCGGCGTGAGTCGCCCCTTGAGGCGAATCAACCAATAACGCAGAATACATGCGTGAAGTACAAATGCCAGCTTAAGTGCACGCCGGAGAGCACGAAAAATCATGGGTTTAAAGGCGCCAAAAACCTGTTCCTTGCGGCATCCGACAATTGCTCAAGGTCGAGCAATGTCAGAAAGTCAATGGTACCAAATTCACGGTCCCAGGCGGGAGGCGCGGCAATACGGGCCCCAATCACCATGTACGTGCGCAATAATTTTGGAATTTTGCAACCCGGCACAACGGCATCAAACTCCGGCACGGACAATGGGCAACTGTATTTTGCAGTGGGGCGAGTCTCAAACCTGCCCGTGATGCGGTAGGGCTCCAACTGCTTGTAAAGCTGCCAGCCATCGGCCGGCTCCCGCGAGTTCAGCGAGGAGCAGCCAATCAAATACCGGAGCTTGTGGTTGGTCGCATACTGTGCAATCCCGCGCCAAAGCAGCGTGAGCACCTCCGGGGTGCGATGCTCCCGGTCGATGGAGGCGCGCCCAAGTTCCAGCACCTGCGGTCGGATTTCCTCAAAAGGTGAAAAATCAAACTCCTGCTCGGAGTAATAACCAAGATTGGCCTGGGCGGTGAGGCCGGATTGCAAGCGGTAAGTGCCAACGACGCGCCGGGCGGCATCATCGGCTGACTTGTCCTCGACGATCAGATGCTCGCAAAAAAGGTCGAAGTGGTCAGTGTCCATGCCATTCCGGTAAGAATTTTCGAGACCTTCGCCAAGCTCCAGGTTGAAGACGCGGAACCGCAATCGGCAGGCTGCGTCGCGGTCTTCAATTCCCTGCGCCATGCGCAGGCGGTAACGCCCCACCTCGGCAAAGAAAGGTGTTTGCGTGCCCCGGGCATACTCCGGCGCAATGAACGGCTGTTGAAGATCAGGGCACGGCGAGATGACTGCTGTGGCGCTTGAGGCGGCGAACAAAGTGGCTGTGGGGTTCACCGTGCCAGTATGCGCGACTCAAGGCTAAAGGAACGTGAATGGCGTAAAAATCCCCTGCAAATATTATGTTGATGCATTTACCTGTGCTTCACAAACCACAGGGGAGTGTGGCTCTCCCTGGCTTGGAATGCAGCCGGAGAATTTCCAACATTGCTCCGGCTGCAAACCACAGGGGTTCATTAATTATTTTTGAAGACGCGAATGTAATCAACCAGCATCTCCTGCGGGAATGTGGTGGTGGCATCGGGCGCGCCCGGCCATTCACCGCCAATGGCCAGGTTTACAACCAGGAAGAATGTCTGGCCATCGTCAAAGGGCCAGGTTGCGCCGGATAGTTTCTTGAGGTCTTCAGGGGTATAGGTCACATAGGGGTGCTTCTGATCATCCACGTAAAAAGCGATACTGCCGGGCTTCCAGATCATTCCGTAGCGGTGCCAATCGGAGGCGGCAGCTCCTTTGGGGAAGTCATAGACGGTTCCCAATCCCGTCTTGCCGGTAAAGCCGGTGCCGTGGATGGAGCCTTCATTCCAGTCCGGGTCCTTGGGTGCGTTGACGCGCTCCAAAATGTCCATCTCACCGCAGGCGGGCCAGGCGACGCGGTCGATGTTTGAGCCAAGAAGCCATACGGCGGGCCATAAGCCCTGCGTCTCTGGAACCTTGGCGCGCACCTCCACGCGGCCATACTGGAAACTGAAAAGACCCTTGGTGTTGATTCGCGCTGAAGTGTAAACCTGGTAAGCCGGTGTGCGGGCCACAATGTGCAGCGCTTCATCTGTCCCGACGTAGGCATTGGCATAGTCCGGGTCGCAGGGCGCGGTCTTGTCGCCGATGGCGCAATAAGTTTCCAACTCCTGGTTGCCAAAGCCGGAGTGGCCGGTGTCATAGGTCCAGAATGCGGGATTGACAGCGCGGAGATCATCGCTGTCGTTGTTGAACTCCTCGCTCCAGACCAGCGCGCCGTTGGGGACGTTGATGACCGGAATGTGCGTGGTGACCGCACTCGATGGATGGCCGGGCGCTTTCTCATCGACGGAAATGGCCTTGAGCGTGATGCTGGAGTAGATCAGGATCGGGGTGGTGAAGACGGGCGATTTCTCGGTGGGCACAGTGCCGTCAAGGGTGTAATGGATGGTGAGGCCGGGGGTGGGGTTGGGCACGGTCAGACTGAGCGGCTGGCCCGGGTGCAGCGGATCCTCCAGCAGGGTGGTGGTTTCGGTGGGGATGAGGGCGATGGGCGTCACCG